>CAYQQT010000119.1:0-5697 GCA_964419375.1 uncultured bacterium | reverse complement strand
TCAGCGTCAGCGATCTCGACGCGTGGATCGCAAAGCTGCGCGGCGAGGGCGTGAGGTTCCTCGAAGAGCCGTACAAACTCGGCGACACGCGGGCGGTGATGATCGAGGGCCCGAGCCGCGAAGCGCTGGAGCTCGTCGAGATCGCGTAGTGAGCCCGGCTCCCATCGCGATGAGGTTCGGCGGCTACCAGCCGCCGGCGTCGATCCACAACGAAGCGGCCCGGCGGTTCGGTGACCGGCTGGCGCAGAGGCTGGGCGACCGGATCGCCTTCGAGCTGATCCCCAGCGTGCTCGACCGCGGACGCCCCTCGGGCGATCTCCCGGTGATGGTCGAGAACGGTGAGCTCTCGTTCTGCTACATGTCGACGGTGCGGTTCAACGGGGCGGTGCCGGAGCTCCAGCTCCTCGAGCTACCGTTCCTCGTGCGAGACCGCGCCACCGTCTGGCGCGCGCTCGATGGCGAATTGGGCGATCTGTTCACGCGCCGCCTCGACGCGACCACACCCTTCCGGGTGCTCGGCCTCTGGGACAACGGGTTTCGTCACCTCACGAACAAGGTGCGGGCGATCCGCCGCCCCGAGGACTGTCGGGGGCTCAGGATCCGCACGCAGGGGAGCGCGCTCCACGGCGAGGTGTTCCGGGCGCTCGGCTTCGAGCCAATGGCTATCGACATCAAGCGGTTCGTGCAGGAGGTTGCCGGCGATACGGTCGACGCCCACGACAACCCGCTGACCAGCATCTATGTCTTCGGCGTGCACCGCCACCACCGCTACATCACCCTGACCGGCCACTTCTTCGGCGCGAGCTTCATGCTCTGCAACGCGACCCACTACCACGGCTGGCCGCCGGACGTTCGCGCCGCCGTGGACGAAGCGGCGCGCGAGGCGACGGCCCTCCAGCGTCGGCTCGCCGCTTCGGAGGACCTGGACGTCCTCGCGAAGCTGGATCCGCGGGAGAACGACGTCATCCACTTGACCCCCGCAGAGCATGCCGCGTTCGTCGAAGCCGTCGAGCCGGTGCGGGCGAAGTTCCGAAGCAAATTCGATCCGAGGCTCTTCGCTCATCTCGAGGCCTGAGAATGCTCACGAATCGGGCGGGCGATGTTGGCAGATCGTCAGCGGCGATCGAATGATTACGCGCCGGACAGCCGCAGCCGAAGAAGGTCTTTCTCTGCTGCGCGCCAACAAGGTGATCGACCCCTGACAGCGGTCCGGGGAATCCCGACTGGGCGCGACAGAATCTCGTCCCCACACGTCACGCGTGGGCTGTGCAGCGTTTGCTCGATGGCGGCGCGACGTTGATCGGCAAGACGATCACCGAGCTGAGCGAGTACGCCTCGCTGATCGACGTGTTGTCAGCCGGCCTTGCTTGAGAGCGCGGGCGAGGACCGGGGCCGGGCGCCGCAAGGCGAGCCGGACCGCGAAGCGGCCCGGCTCGTTGGAAATCGCTACTTCGTATGGCTGCGGACGAAGCTCTGGACGTGCTTCCACGCGTCGGCCGACGCGTCCTTGAACTCCTCGTACTTCCGGTCGAAGAAGCTGTGCGGCGCGCCGGGGTACACGTGCTCCTCGTGCTTCACGTTCGCCTTCTTCAAGGCCTCGGCGAACGCCTTGCGATCGGCCTCGGAAATGCCCTCGTCGGCGCCGCCATAGATCGACAGCACCGGCGCCTTGAACTGCGACGCGGCGTCGATCGGCTTGGGCCGATCCGGCCAGCGCTTGAGTCCGAGGGGCCAGCCATAGAACCCGATCACGCCGGCGTAGCCGAGCCCGGTCGTGGCTTGGAGATACGAGATCGCGCCGCCGAAGCAGAAGCCCACCGAGAAGAGCGACCGCACCTCGCCGCCGTCCTTGCCGCGCAGGTATGCCGCGCAGGCCGCGATGTCGGCCTGGATCGTCTCAGGCTTCGTGGCGGAGACGTGATCGAGGTACTGGAAGCTGTCGCTACGATCGTCGTTGGGCGCCGTCCGCGCGAAGAAGTCGAACGCGACGGAATCGACGCCCACCTCGGCGAAGCGATCGGCGAGCGCCTTGTAGTACGGGTGCAGGCCGCGCACGTCGGGGATGACGATCATGCCGGCGCCCGTCGGTTTGGCGGCACGCGCCGCGTACGCCATGAACTTCGTGCCGTCCGACGACGTCAGCCGGAAGTCCTTGCCGCCGGCGGAGCCGCCGGAGATCTGGGGAATTGGCGGATAGGAATCGTTATCGACGCACATGCGTGCCTCCGTTGGCGAGGACCTCCGCGGCCTGCTTCTCCACCGCGGTGCCCTTGAAGAAGTCCGGGTTGACCTCGCCCCAGAACCGCACGGCGTTCGCGAACATGAAGTCGCGGAAGTCGACCTCGTTGATCAGCCCGTGCTCGACCAGCTCGTACGCCTCGGGCACGACCTCGGTCATGTCCGGCACGTCGAAGTGGCCGATGTCGGAGCTGAAGATCGCGTTGAGCCGCGCGCGCATCGGGTTGGCGCGGTCGTTGAACGCCCACGCGTTGGCGGGGTCGTCCGCCTCGCAGCCAAAGTAGAAGCGCGGGACGAACAAGTCCTTGATGTCCTGCTTCTTCTCGATCTTGCAGCGGAAGTAGTCGTCGAGGTCTTCGACGCCGCCGGTCGGCGCGGAGTTCGAGTCGCCTTCCAGCGCTTCGCCCTTGCGCACGGCCTCCACCATCGCGGGGCGGCCGTACTTCTCGGTGTATTGCAGCAGCGCCGCGAGGTTCAGCTTGCTCGGGTGCGTGCTCTGGATCGCCTGACCGTTGCGCTTCTCCCAGTGCCCGATCAGGTCGGCGTAGAGCATGCATGCCCAGCCCACGCCGCCCTCGAGGAACGCGAAGTTGAGGTCGGGGAAGCGACGGGTCACGCCGCCGAAGAAGAGCGCCTTCGCCACGGCGTGGCCGGCGGAGGCGAAGTGGCCGATGTGGTTGTAGCAGAAGTTCGACGGCGAGTTGCGGAGCAGGATCGAGCGCGCACCGTTGTGGAAGCTCGGCGCGATCTTGAGCTCGCGGCACGTCTGCCAGACGGGATCGTAGTCGTGCTCGCTGTCGAGGCCGACCGCATCGTACCACTCAACCAGCTTGGAGGCGTCGGGCTGCTCCTCTTCCAGCGCCTGCACGCGGCGCCGCATCAGGCCGCCCACCATCACGACCTTGTAGTTGAGCTGCTTCACCGCGAACTCCAGCTCCTCGATCGCTTCCTCGGGCGTGTACATCGGAATGATCGCCGCCGGGATGACGCGATCCTCGAGCCCGCGGAACTGATCGGCGGTGAAGACGTTGTAGGCGCGGCAGATGGCCCGGCGCAGCCGCGTGTCCTGCATGCGGTGGTAGCTGAGCCCCGCCGTCGGGTAGATGACGCAGAAGTCGATGCCGAGGTCGTCGAGCCGCTCGTACATGAGGCGCGGGAGCATCGCGGTCGCGCGGTCGAGGACGTTCTCGCTGGGTGACGACCAGAACGCCTCCATGCCCACCCGGCGCCGCGCGCGCTCGGCGACGGACATTTTCAGTGCGTTGGGCACCCGCGAGCTGGCGAGAGCCAGCGCCTCGACGGCGGCCTCGCCCCCGATGCGCCGGAACTCCTCGCGCATCACGGGCCCGTACTCCAGCCAGTGGCCGTCGGCGTCGATGATCGGGTGGCTCAAACGGGCGTGGAGCTTGCGGGCCTCACTCTGGCCGGACGTGCTCATGGTCCACCTCTGTGGCGGCAGGCTGGACAGATCATACCCGAGGGTTCGAGTAAACTGCGGGCCATGGCTTTCTGAAGCCGGCCCGCCTTCGACATCGACGTGCTCGCCTGCCCGCGATGCGGGGGATGCATGCGCTTGATCGCCACCATCGACGACGCCAAGACGATCGACGAGATTCTCGCGGGCGGCCTCTTCTTCAACCCCGTCTGCCGCCACGCCGAGCAGGTGGAAGCGCTGGCCGGGGTGGTGGCGTGAATACTCCTACTCCTTGATCACCTGACCATAGGGCGGCTTCATCGCGAGGCCGGTGCCATCGGTGAAGATCTGTTTGACCTCGAGAAAGTCGTTCAGCCCGTGGTAGCCGAGCTCTCGCCCCATGCCGCTCTGCTTGTACCCGCCCCAGATGCCCTCCACGGGCTGGGCGTAGTTGTCCCAGATCCAGACCGTCCCGGCGCGAATGCGGCGGGCCACCCGCATGGCGCGTGGGTAGTCCGCGCTCCAGACCCCAGCCACGAGCCCGAAATCCACCGCGTTCGCCAGCTCGACCGCTTCTGCTTCATCCCTGAAGGTGGTCACGGTCACCACCGGGCCAAAGATTTCCTCCTGGCCGAGCTTGGACGCGTTGTCCACTCGATCGAAGATGGTGGGCTCCACGTAGTAGCCGTGGTCGTAGCCGTCGCCAGAGAGCTTGTGGCCGCCGGTGACCAGATCGAATCCCGCGTCCAGTCCGATCTTGATGTAGTCCTGGACCACCCGCTCCTGGTTGCTGGAGATCAGCGGCCCCATGTCGGTGGACTGTTTGGAGGGATGTCCGACCTCGATCTTCCGGGTCAACTCCACCACTCGGCCCAGGAACCGGTCGTGAATACCCTCCTGGATGAGCAGCCGCGTCGTGGCGCCACAGGCCTGGCCGGCGTTGCGGAACATCCCGAAGAGGGCGGCGCGGGCGGCCGCCTCCACATCCGCATCGTCGAAGATCACGTACGGGGCTTTCCCCCCCAGTTCCAGGCTCACCCGCTTCACTTCCATCCCCGCCTGGGCGCCGATCATCTTGCCGGTGCCGGTTTCTCCGGTGAAGGAGATCTTGTCGACCTTCTTGTTGGTGATGATCTCCGAGCCGACGACATTGCCGGGCCCCGGGACCAGGTTGAGCACACCCTTTGGCAGGCCGGTCTGGTGCATGAGCTTGACCAGCTCGTAGGTGGCGGCCGGGGTATAGCTCGCTGGTTTGATCACGATGGTGCAGCCCGCCGCAACGGCGGGGGCCACCTTCCGAGCGGTCTGGGTCAACGGGAAGTTCCAGGGGGTGATCATACCCACCACACCGACCGGCTCCTTGACGAGGTTGATCATGGAGCCGTTGGGCAGGGTGAAGCTCTCGCCATACAGCTTGCCCGCCAGCCCGGCGTAAAAATCGAAGATGTCGGCCGCGGCGGCGATGTGGGGCACCGCCTGCCGAATCGGCATTCCCACTTCCAGGCTCACCACCCGGGCCAGACGGTCTGCGTTGTCGCGGATCAGACGAGCCGTGCGAAACAGCGCCTGCTCCCTGAGCTTGTAGTTGTAGATCCAGTTGCCGACATTGCTGTCGAAAGCGACGCGGGCGGCGTCGATCGCGGCGCGAGCGTCCTCCAGAGTCCCTTGCTCGGCGATGGTGGCAACCTGGCGGATATCTGCCGGGTTCTCTCGCTTGAACTGTCTGCCGCTCGAGGCCTTGCCCTCTTCACCGTTGACGATCAGGGGGCAGTACAGGGGCAACCGGAAGGAGTCATCGTCTGCCATGGGTCACTCCCTTGGATTCTTCGTCGGTGCGCAATGTGCCGCCTGGCGGCCTCGCCGCGCGCTGCGGTGACCGCGGTTGTCTCTCGGTGCCCGGCGTCCGCCGGGCGTCCAGGGCGCGGGCCAAGTTGGGGAACCATGGAGGTGGCGCGGGCCCTTGTCAAGGGCCGGTCCGAGCTCGCGAGGGCTTGACACGGTCAGCCGCTTCAGACAAGAAGGGCGGTGATGACCAACGACGATCT
>CAYQQT010000118.1:7292-9103 GCA_964419375.1 uncultured bacterium | reverse complement strand
CGCGGTCGGGGTGGGCGGCGGGCGAGTACGCGTTGGGGGCGCGCGCCATCCCCGCCAGCAGCGCGCACTCGCCCAGCGTGAGCTGGTGGATCTCCTTGCCGAAGTGGGCGCGCGCGCCCGCCCCTACGCCGCGGATGCCGAGGGCGCCGCGCTGGCCGAGGTAGATCTCGTTCAGATAGGACTCGAGGATCTGCTCCTTGGAATAGCGCCACTCCACCAGCGTGGAGAGCCACGCCTCGTTGATCTTGCGCCCGAAGGTGCGGCGGGGGGAGAGCAGGCGGTTCTTGACGAGCTGCTGGGTGATGGTGCTGCCGCCCTGCATGATCCGGCCCGCGCGCATGTTCGTCCACGCCGCCCGCACGAGGCCGCGCGCGTCGAGGCCGCCGTGCTCGAAGAACCGGTGGTCCTCGGCGGCGAGCACGGCGTGCACGAGCAGCAGGGGCGCGTCGGCCAGGCGCACGGGCCGGTAGTCCTCGCCGGACCGGTCACTGGCGCTCGTGAGCACCTCGGGATCGAGGGCGGCGGCGCCGACGTTGTCGCCGTCGCGTGTGACGCGCGTCACGCGCTCGTCGCGCAGCTCCAGTCGCACGCGCCGCGGCGCGGCGCCCTCGGTGCCGCGCAGGTACACGTCCCAGCCGTTGGGCGCGCGATGGAACTCCCCGGGCGCCTGCGGGGTCCCGCGCGTCTCGACGTACTTGAGGCGCGCCAGGGTGCCCGCGAGATCGACACGCCGCACGTGCAGGCCGGGCACCAGCGCCTGCGGGGCGGCGTAGACGAAGGTGGAGCGCAGGGCCTCCGCGCGCGCGAAGCGCCGCAGCTCGATGGTGGAGTAGATGCCGAGCGCGAGCAGGAGCAGGACGGCGAGGGCGCCGGCGCCGAGGGCGACGAGGCCCAGCGTACGGCGCGGCCACATCCACGGCCAAGTCATCACGCCTTCATTATGCCCACGCCCGCCACGCGGACCCGGGCACGAAGGTTTTTCCCATCCGCGGAGCGCGATTACCGTACCGCAACCACCCTGCGGCGCTAAGTCAGCGCCAGTGTGGCTGAACACCGGGGCACGTCCATTGCACCGGGTCCCCACGTCACCGAGGCAGGAGGGGCGACATGCTGATCGGACGTTGCGCCTGGCACCGTCAGTATTTCGGGCACCCGTCGTTGAGCGGCGTCGCGTCCTGGCGCGGGTTCTCGCTCCGTTTCACCGACGGCATCTGCCCGCGCTGCGTGGCGCAGTTCCGCACCGACCACCAGCGCTACCTCGAGCGCCGCTCCCTGTCCACGGTGGGGCGTGTGCAAGAGTCCTCGCGCGGCACGGCGGCCTGAGGCGCACACGGCGCATTGAGCTCGCGCACGCCGGCGACGCTCGCACGTGCGCGTCGTCGCATCCTCGACGCCCTGCGCGGCCGTGACGATCGCCCCATCGTTGCCATCCGTCAACGCGGCGCCGACGTCTCACCCACGCGGCTGCGAGCCCGGCACCGGGCCCGCCGCCGTCGGCGTGCCCCGCGGCCGCCGGACGTTGCACTCACGCTCGTACGAAAGCACGACGCGCCGGCACGTGAGCCCCAGGAACAAGTGCCCCCTCGGCGCTTCGTCCGTGCCGACCGGATCCTCGTCGACGCCCGTCATCGCTTTACCGCCGTTGGCCATGTGAGCCGGGGAAGTGTCGCCGGTGACCGGGGACGCCGCCGGGCGTTAGGTCTAGGAGCCTGCTCAGAAAATAGCGTGCGATCGCTGCCTGAGGGGCGCTACCGATCGCACTGGATTTTCATGATGCACCGGTGAGGGCGCCGCCCTTATGACGACTGTCG
>CAYQQT010000118.1:0-7192 GCA_964419375.1 uncultured bacterium | reverse complement strand
GAATATCGAGGAGCACCACGGCGTTGCCGGGGTGCTGCCGAGCGCGTGGGGGGCTGTCGGAATATCGAGGAGCACCACGGCGTTGCCGGGGTGCTGCCGAGCGCGTGGGGGGCTTGGGGGGCCCTTCGAGGCCCCCCATCCAACTAGTCGTCCGTGTCAAACTTGCCATCACTCACTCCTCCTGCAAGTTTCTGCGGTTTCGGAACTGACACGCCTGTCGGCGTAGCGGGGTCGACTTTCAAGCGCAATGCCACCGAGCGTGCAGGCACGCGAATCGACACCGCGCGGCGGTCCTTGCGGCTTTCGAGCGACCTAGGTATGCTTCACTTCGCGGCGGATTCCGCGCCTATCCTCTGCGAGAGTGGCGAAACTGGCAGACGCGCTGGATTTAGGATCCAGTGGGCCTAAAGCCCTTGGGGGTTCAACTCCCCCCTCTCGCACCAGTTCGGAGAGTCGATGACGATCGTGAGCGCGGTGGGGTCTTGAAGGTCGCCGTCGAAGAGATCGAAGGGTGCAAGCGGCGCCTCGCCGTCGAGGCCCCCGTCGACGTGGTCCAGAAGGAGTGGGAACGTGCCTACGGGCGCGTGCAGAAGCAGGCGCGGCTGCCCGGCTTCCGCAAGGGTCACGTGCCGCGCTCACTCGTGAAGCTGCATTTCTCGGACGACGTGCGGCGCGAAGTGGCCGAGCATCTCATCCCCGACATCTATCGCCAGGCGCTCACCGAGGCGCGCATCGATCCCGTCAACGAGCCTGACTTGCAGGACGTCACCCTCGAGGAGAACTCGCCGCTGTCGTTCGTGGCCGTGGTGGAAGTGAAGCCCGAGATCACGCTCGGGGACTACCGCGGCCTCGACATCGAGCACGCGCCCGCGCCCATCACCGACGCCGAGGTCGACGAGGCGCTCGGCCACATGCGCGAGCAGCAGGCGGAGTTCACGAGCGTGGACCGCCCCGCCGCCGCCGGCGATCGCGTCGTCGTCGACTACACGCTGGCGCCGGACGACCACGATCCCACCACCGCCACCGGCTACCACTTCGACGTGGGCGCGGGGAGCGTGCTGCCCGAGATCGACGACGCGGCCGTCGGCATGAAGGCGGGCGACGAGCGGCAGGTCGCGCTGCGCTTCGCCGAGGACCACCGCATGGAGACGCTGCGCGGCAAGGGCGGCACCGCCACGCTGAAGGTGAGCGAGGTGAAGGAAAAGCGGCTGCCGCCCCTCGACGACGACTTGGCGAAGTCGGTGGGCGAGTTCGAGACGCTGGACGCCCTGCGCGCTGAGGTGCGCAAGCAGCTCGAGGCGCGGCGCACGGCGGACGAACGGCGCGCGCTCGAGGACAAGGTGGTGGAGGCCGCCCTCGCCCGTCACTCCTTCACGGTGCCCGACGCCATGGTCATGCGGCAGGTCGCGCACCAGGTGGAGCACACGCGCGAGCGCATGCGGCGCCAGGGCCTCGACCCCGACCGGGTGCAGTGGGACTACGGCAAGCTCATCACCGAGCTGAAGCCCGCCGCTTCGCTGGCCGTCCGCCGCTCGCTGCTGCTGGAAGCCATCGCCGACAAGGAAGCCATCGCCGTGCCCGACGACGAGGTGGAGGCCGAGGTGGAGAAGATCGCCGCCGCCGGCCAGCGCCCGGCGCTCGCGGTGAGGCGTATGATGGAGAAGAGCGGCGACCTCGAAGCGCTGCGGCTCGGGCTGCGCGAGCACAAGACCCTCGGCGTCCTGATCGAACACGCACAGACGCACGCATAAGCGGTCAACAAGGAGTCCTGCATGCCTTTGGTTCCGATGGTCATCGAGCAGACCCCGCGCGGCGAACGGGCCTTCGACATCTTCTCGCGCCTGCTCAAGGAGCGGATCATCTTCCTGCCCACCTTCATCGAGGACGAGATCGCCAACCTCGTCATCGCCCAGATGCTGTTCCTGGAGGCCGAGGACCCGGACAAGGACATCTACCTCTATATCAACTCGCCGGGCGGCTCCGTGACGGCCGGCATGGCCATCTACGACACCATGCAGTACGTGAAGCCCGCGATCTCTACCATCTGCATGGGGCAAGCGGCCTCCATGGGCGCGCTGCTGCTGTGCGCGGGCGCCAAGGGTAAGCGCTTCTCGCTGCCGCACGCGCGCATCATGATCCACCAGCCGCTGGGCGGCGTGCAGGGCCAGGCCACCGACATCGACATCCAGGCCAAGGAGATCCTGCGTATGCGCGAGGAGCTGAACCGCATCCTCATGTTCCACACGGGACAGGGCATGGAGAAGATCGAGAAGGACACGGACCGGGACTTTTTCATGACGGCCGAGCAGGCGCGCGAATATAGAATCGTCGATGAAGTGATCTCCTCCAAGCCCACGACACGTGCGGTCACTGAGCAGGGCGCGCTGACGGCGGCGGCCCAGGGCCAGAAGTAGGGACGGCACGGCCATGGCGGGCCGGACGCGCGAAGGCAACGGGACGTTGAAGTGCTCGTTCTGCGGCAAGGGCCAGAACGACGTCCGCAAGCTCATCGCGGGCCCCACCGTGTACATCTGCGACGAGTGCATCGAGCTCTGCAACGACATCATCGCGGAGGAGTGGGAAGAGGAGAAGTCGCGGGAGATCCGCTCCCTCCCCAAGCCCGCCGAGATCAAGACCGTCCTCGACCAGTACGTGGTGGGCCAGGAGCGCGCCAAGAAGGTCCTCTCCGTGGCCGTGCACAACCACTACAAGCGCATCGAGTCCGGCAACGACGCCGGCGACGTGGAGCTGCAGAAGTCCAACATCCTCCTCATCGGCCCCACCGGCTCCGGCAAGACGCTGCTCGCGCAGACGCTTGCCAAGATGCTCAGGGTTCCGTTCACGATCGCCGATGCGACGACGCTGACCGAGGCCGGCTACGTCGGTGAGGACGTCGAGAACATCATTCTCCGATTGCTCCAATCGGCGGACTACGACGTGGAGCGCGCGGAACGCGGCATCGTCTATATAGACGAGATCGATAAAATAGCGCGCAAGTCCGAGAACCCGTCCATCACGCGCGACGTGTCCGGGGAAGGCGTGCAGCAAGCGCTGCTGAAGATCCTCGAGGGCACCGTCGCCAACGTGCCTCCCCAGGGCGGCCGCAAGCACCCACACCAGGAGTTCATTCAAGTCGACACGTCGAACGTCCTCTTCATTTGCGGCGGCGCCTTCGTGGGCCTGGACAAGAACATTGAATCGCGCGTGGGCCGCTCCGGTATGGGTTTCGGGGCCGAAATCAAGAGCCATACGGAACGGCGTGTCGGCGATCTCCTCGCGATGATCCAGCCCGAAGATTTACTGCGCTACGGCCTCATTCCGGAGTTCGTGGGCCGGCTCCCCGTCATCGCCACCCTGCACGACCTCGATGACCAGGCCCTCGTGCGCATCCTCAAGGAGCCCAAGAACGCGATCATCAAGCAGTACCAGAAGTACTTCGACCTCGAGAAGGTGCGGCTGAAGTTCACGGACGACGCGGTGGCCTCCATCGCCACGGAAGCGCTTAAGCGCGGCACGGGCGCCCGCGGCCTGCGCGCCATCCTCGAGGACGTGATGCTCGAGATCATGTACGAGCTGCCGTCGATCCAGAACCTCAAGGAGTGCATCATCACCCGCGAGGTCATCCTCAACCACGAGCGTCCCGTCCTCGTGTTGGAAGCCAAAGAGCAGTCGGCGTAGCCTGAGCGGCACCCTCTTCGTCGTCGCCACCCCAATTGGAAATCTCGAAGATATCACCCTGCGCGCCCTGCGCGTCCTCAGGGAAGTCGACGTCATCGCGTGCGAGGACACCCGGCGCACGCGCATGCTGCTCACGCACTTCGACATCCACACCCCCACCACCTCGTACTTCGAGCACAACAAGGCGCAGAAAGGGCCCCGGCTCCTGCGCCAGCTCGCGGAGGGCCGCAGCGTGGCCCTCGTGAGCGACGCGGGCACGCCCGGGATCTCCGATCCCGGCTTCATGCTCGCGCGCGACGCGCGAGCGGCCGGCATCTCCGTCGTCCCCGTGCCCGGCGCCTCCGCCGTCGCCACCCTGCTCTCGGCGGCGGGCCTGCCCGCCGACCGCTTCGTCTTCGAGGGCTTTCTTCCCGTGAAGCCGGGCAAGCGCTTGCACCGTCTCACCGCGCTGCGCGCGCTGGAGACGACCGTCGTGCTCTACGAGTCCCCCCACCGCATCGTGGCCGCGCTGGAGGCGATTCGCGAGATCTTCGGCGACACGCCGATCGTGGTGGGCCGGGAGCTCACCAAGCAGTTCGAGGAGATCGTGCGCGCGCCCGCCGCCGAGCATCTCGATCGGCTGCAGGCGGGGCCCATCAAGGGCGAGTTCGCGCTCGTGATTCCCGTCGGCGGGTGAGGGTATACTCGGATCGTCTATGAGCGTTCCGAAGGCCCTCACCATCGCCGGCTCCGACTCCGGCGGTGGCGCAGGCATCCAGGCAGATCTCAAGACGTTCTCGGCTTTCCGGGTGTTCGGCATGTCGGTCATCACCGCGGTCACCGCCCAGAACTCCGTGGGCGTGTCGGGTGTCCACAACGTGCCCGCCGAGTTCGTCGCGCTGCAGATCGACGCGGTGCTGAGCGACTTCGGCGCCGACGCCATCAAGGTCGGCATGCTCTCCACGGCGCCCATCGTGAGCGCGGTGGCGGGCCGGCTGAAGGCGCACGGCGCCGAGCGCATCGTGCTCGATCCCGTCATGATCGCGAAGTCGGGCGACGCCCTCCTGGAGCCGGAGGCGTGCGCCGCCCTCATGCGCGAGATGCTGCCGCTGGCGTGGGTGGTGACGCCGAATCTCCACGAGGCGGGCGCGCTCGCGGACATGGTGGTGGCTACCGAAAGCGAGATGGAGGAGGCGGCGCGCCGCATCCTGGCGCTGGGCGCCCGGCACGTGCTGGTGAAGGGCGGGCACCTCAAGGACAGCGCGACGGACCTGCTCTGGGACGGCCGCCAGCTCACGCGCTTTCCCGCGCCCCGTGTCGACTCCACGAGCACGCACGGCACCGGCT
Source organism: uncultured bacterium (assembly GCA_964419375.1). GTDB lineage: Bacteria > Methylomirabilota > Methylomirabilia > Rokubacteriales > CSP1-6 > JBBDXO01. The sequence goes on along the minus strand of CAYQQT010000118.1, from coordinate 2,188 downwards.
GCACGTTCTCCTCCGCCATCGCCGCCGGCCTCGCCCACGGCCGGGCGCTGCCCCACGCCGTGCGCGAGGCGAAGGCGTACGTGACGGCGGCCATCCGCGAGGGCTTCCAGGCCGGCCGCGGCGTGGGCGCCCTCCAGCATTTCGTGACCGGCTGGTAGCGATGGCGCGCTCGGTCGACGACAAGATGCCGTTCATGGCGCACCTGGGCGAGCTGCGCGTGCGCATCGTGCGCTCGCTCATCGCGCTCCTCATCGGGCTCGTGATCGCCTTCCCGTTCGCCGACCGCATGGTGGACTGGCTCTCACGGCCGATCACGAACCTCAAGCACACGCTCATCTTCACCGCGCCCGCGGAGGCGTTCTGGGTGCAGATGAAGGTCGCCCTCATCGCGGGGCTCTTCATCGGCTTCCCCGGCATCCTCTGGCAGGTGTGGGCGTTCATCGCGCCCGGCCTGCACAAGCGCGAGCGCCGGTACGCGGCGCCCTTCGTCATCGTGGGCTCGCTGCTCTTCATCGGCGGCGGCGCCTTCGCGCTCCTCGTCGTCACGCCGTACGCGATCGCGTTCCTGCTCTCCTACGCGCGCCCGGGGCTGCAGCCGATGATTACGGTGCAGAATCACATCGACTTCATGCTGAAGTTCACGCTCGCCTTCGGCGCCGTCTTCGAACTGCCGCTCGCCATCACGCTCCTGTCCCGCATGGGCGTGGTGACGCCGAAGATGCTCGCCAAGAACCGCAAGTACGCCATCCTCGGCGCCTTCGTGGCCGCCGCCGTCCTCACTCCCACGCCGGACATGTTCAACCAGGCGCTCATGGCGGGGCCGCTCATCCTGCTCTACGAGGTCGGCATCATCTCCGCGCGCATCTTCGGCCGCCGCCGCCCGGCGCCGCCGGTGGACCTGCCCACGGCGACCACGCCGGTATGACCTCGGGCGGCCCGCTGGACTTCAACTCCCTCGACCTGCCTTCGGAGGTGATGCAGGGTATCCGCGAGGCGGGCTTCGTGACCGCCACGCCCATCCAGGAAGCCGCGCTGCCGCTGGCGCTCAAGGGCAAGGACGTGGCGGGGCAGTCGCAGACGGGCACGGGCAAGACGGCCGCCTTCCTCATCTCCGCCTTCACCCGGCTGCTGCGCACTCCCTCTCCGCCCTCGCGGGAGTCGGCGCCGCGCGTGCTCGTCATCGCGCCCACGCGCGAGCTGGCGGTGCAGATCGAGTCGGACGCGCACCTGCTGGGCCGCTTCACGGGGCTGCGCACGCTCGCCGTGTACGGCGGCATCGACTACAACAAGCAGCGCGAGGCGCTGGCGGCGGGCTGCGACATCCTGGTGGGCACGCCGGGGCGGCTCATCGACTATCTGAAGCAGCACATCTGGTCGCCGCGGCGCGTGGACGTGCTGGTCATCGACGAGGCGGACCGCATGTTCGACATGGGCTTCATCGCCGACCTGCGCTTCATCCTGCGCCGGCTGCCCCCGCCCGACAAGCGCCAGTCCTTCCTCTTCTCCGCCACGCTGTCCTTCCGCGTGCTCGAGCTGACGTGGGAGTTCATGAACAACCCTGCGCAGATCACGATCATGCCGCAGCAGAAGACGGTGGAGCGCGTGGAGCAGACGCTCTATCACGTGGGACGCGAGGACAAGTTCCCGCTCCTGCTGGGGCTGCTGCGCCGCGAGGCGAGCGATCGCATCCTGATCTTCTCGAACACGCGTGAGGAGGCGCGGCGCCTGGAGGACCGGCTCACGCGCAACGGCTGGGATGCGCGCGCGCTCACGGGCGACGTGGACCAGAAACGGCGCCTGCGCATCCTGAACGACTTCAAGGAAGGGCTGCTGCCCGTGCTCGTCGCCACCGACGTCGCCTCGCGCGGCCTGCACATCGAGGCGGTCACGCACGTCATCAACTGGGACTTGCCGCAGGACGCCGAGGACTACGTGCACCGCATCGGCCGCACCGCGCGCGCGGGGGCGGCGGGTAAGGCGGTCGGCCTCGTGGACGAGTCCGGCGCCCTCGAGCTGGAGGCGATCGAGAAGTTCATCGGCCAGAAGATTCCGGTGGAGTGGGCCGACGACGACCTCTTCGTGCCGGAGATCAGGCCCTCCGCCGAGGAGCGGCGCCGCTACAACGAGGAGCGTCGCGCGCGCCTGGACGCGCGCCGTGGCAGCGCTGACCGCGGCGGCCGGCGCGGAG
>CAYQQT010000117.1:2684-9140 GCA_964419375.1 uncultured bacterium | reverse complement strand
CCCCCCGACGCTCGGCCGCGTCCCGGGGAACCCGGCACGCGCCTCGAAACCCCCCCGACGCTCGGCCGCGTCCCGGGGAACCCGGCACGCGCCTCGAAACCCCCCAAGCGTTCGGCAGCGCCCCGGCAAGCCGTGACGCGCCTCGATACTCAGACAGGCTCCTTCTCTCACACGGGGGCGTCCCAGTGCCGTGAGCGCTCCACGGCGCGGCGCCAGCCGTCGTAGAGGCGGGTGCGCGTGGCGCCGTCCATGGCGGGATGAAAGGTACGCTGCACGGCGTGGCGCGCGGCGATGGTGTCGAGGTTGGGCCACAGTCCGGCGCCGAGGCCGGCGAGGTAGGCGGCGCCGAGGGCGGTGGTCTCGATGACGGCGGGGCGCACGACGTCCGCGTCCAGGATGTCGGCCTGGAACTGGCAGAGAAAGTCGTTGGCGACGGCGCCGCCGTCCACTTTGAGCGCACGAACCGCCCCGCCCGCATCGGCCGTCATCGCCTCCAGCACGTCGCGGCTCTGGTAGGCGATCGCTTCCAGCGCGGCGCGCGCCAGGTGCGCGCGCGTGGTGCCCCGCGTGAGCCCGAGCACGGCGCCGCGCGCGTAGGCGTCCCAGTAGGGGGCGCCGAGGCCGACGAAGGCCGGCACGAAGTAGACGCCGCCCGTGTCCGCCACCGACCGGGCGAGCGGCTCGCTCTCGGCGGCGGTGCTGATGATGCCGAGGCCGTCGCGCAGCCATTGCAGCGCCGCCCCCGCGATGAACACGCTGCCCTCGAGCGCGTACGTCGTGCGCCCGCCGATGCGCCACGCGATGGTCGTGAGCAGCCCGTGCGCGGACGGAATGGCCCGCTCGCCCGTGTTGACGAGCAGGAAGCAGCCGGTGCCGTACGTGTTCTTGGCGCTGCCCGTCGCGTAGCACGCCTGCCCGAAGAGGGCGGCGTGCTGGTCGCCCGCGATGCCGGCGATGGGCACCCCCGCCGGCAGCCAGCCGACGTCGGCCGTCTCACCGCACACGCCGGAGGAGTCGACGAGCGCGGGCAGCACCTCACGGGGCACGCCGAGCAGCTCGAGCATCTCGGGATCCCACTCCACGCGGCGCAGGTCGAGGCACAGCGTGCGCGACGCGTTGGTGACGTCGGTGGCGTGCACGCGCCCGGCGGTGAGCTTCCACAGTAGCCAGGCGTCGACGGTGCCGAAGGCGAGCTCGCCGCGCTCGGCGCGACGGCGCGCGCCCGGCACCGCGTCGAGGAGCCAGCCGATCTTCGTGCCGGAGAAGTACGCGTCGAGCACGAGGCCGGTCCGCTCGCGCACCATGGGCTCCGCTCCCGACGCGCGCAGCCGGTCACACGCCTCCGCGGTGCGGCGGCACTGCCACACGATGGCGCGGTGGATGGGCGTCCCCGTCGCGCGCTCCCAGAGAATGGTCGTCTCGCGCTGGTTCGTGATGCCCACCGCGGCCACGTCGCGCCCGCCGATGCCGGCATCCGCGAGCGCTTTCGACGCCGCCTCGCCCACCGTCCGCCAGATGTCCTCGGGGTCGTGCTCGACCCAGCCCGGCTGCGGATAGTGCTGCGGCAGCTCCGCTGCGCCACGGCCCCGCACCGCGCCCTCGGCGTCGATCACGAGCGCGGTGGAGCCGGACGTGCCCTGGTCGAGGGCGAGCACGTACCGCAACGCCGCCACCTCAGCGCCCGAGCAGGCGCGCTACGAGATCGGGACGGTCGGAGATCACGAGATCGACGCCGAGGTTCAGCATGCGGCGGATGGCGGCTTCCTCGTTGACGGTCCACACGGCCACCCGCAACCCGGCCGTCCGCGCGGCCATGACGACGCCGGCATCCACGAGCCGGTGATCGATGCCGAGGTCGGTGGCCCCGACGTCCGTCGCCCACCGGACCGCCTCCGTCGCCGGCACGCGCGCGCGATCGACGCGGCCGCGGCCGACGAGGAGCGTGGTGCGGACGCCGGGCTCGAGCGCGCGCACGCGGCGAACGGTGGCATCCTCGAACGCCATCACGACCACGCGCTCGAGCAGGCCGCGCGCCTTCACGAGCGCGAGCGTCTTTTCCTCGATCCCGGAATAGGCCTCGCGCGCCGCGTCCACCTTGATCTCGAGGAGCAGCCGCGCCGTGGAGGGCGCGAGGAGATCGAGGAGCTCCGTGAGCGTGGGAATGCGCTCGCCGGTCACGGTGCCGTCGGCCGCCTTGAGGCGCACGTCCGCAAGGGCGGCCAGCGACATCGCCCGCACGGCTCCGCGCCCCGTGGTCGTGCGCTCCAGCGTGGGGTCGTGGAGGATGACGAGCTCGCCGTCGGCGGTGAGGTGCACGTCCGTCTCCAGGAAGTCCACGCCGAGGGCGAGGGCGTTGCGATAGGCGAGCAGACTGTTCTCCGGCCAGAGCAGGGCGCCGCCCCGGTGGGCGGCGACGAGCGGCCGCGCGGATCCCGCCGCGGAGGCTTGCATGGCGACATGGTACGCGCCCGCGCGCGCTGGCGAGTCACCGTGGGCGGCGAGCGCGGAGACGACGACGAGCAGGATCGCGAGCCCGGCAGCAGCCGCTTTCTGACGCATCATGTCTGACATCATAGGTCGGGGATGAGCTCCGGGCGGTCCGTGATGATCAGGTCCACGCCCGCGCTCTCCAGCCGGCGCATCGTGTCCGCGTCGTTCACCGTGAAGACGCCCACGAGAATGCCCGCCTCGTGCGCGGCCTTCACGAGGGCGGCGTCGCACAGCGTGTGGTGCAGGCCCACGGAATTCACGCCGGCGGCGCGGGCCCACTCCAGCGCCATCATCGGCGGCACGCCCGCCTCCTGCACGTGGTGGTCGTCGACGAGGAGCGCCGTCGCCTGCTCCGGGGCCAGCGCCCGCACCTCCGCCACCACGGCGGGGTTGAAGGCCATGACGATCGTGCGCCCCGTGCATCCGGCCCGCGCGAGCATGTCTATGACCTTGCGCTCAAGGCCCGCGTAGCGGGGCCCCGGCACCGCCTCCACGCGCTCGCCGCTCCGCTCGTACACGACGGCGGCGCCCGGCGTCTTGATCTCCACGAGCAACCCTGCCGCCGAGGGCGCGACCACCTCGAGCACCTCGCGCAGGGTGGGGACGCAGTCCGCCGTAAGAGCGCCGTCGGCATCGCGCAGGCGCGCACGCCGGAGATCGGCGGCGGTGCAGGCGGCGAGCGGCCCGTGGCCGCTCGTGGTGCGGTCGAGGGTGGGATCGTGGATGACCGCCACCTCGCCGTCGGCGGTGAGGTGCACGTCGAGCTCGAGCAGCTTCGCCCCGCCCGCGAGGGCGCCGCGGAAGGCGGTGAGGCTGTTCTCCGCCCATCGCGCGGCCCCGCCCCGATGCGCGACGTAGTGAGGCATTACTTGTCGCTCTCGACGAGCCCCTTGACGAACCAGCGCTGCATGAAGACGATCACCGCCACCGGCGGCAGCAGGGCCATCATGGCCCCCGCCATGATGAGGTTCCACGTGGGCAGCTCCGTGCCCGAGCGCGGGATGAGGCCCTCCAGCCCGATGACCACCGTGCGCATCTCCACGGTGTTGGTGATGAGGAGCGGCCAGAAGTACTCGTTCCAGCCGTAGATGAAGAGCACGACGAACAGGGCGGCGATGTTCGCCCACGACAGCGGCAGCAGGAAGGACCACAGAAAGCGCATGGGCCCTGCCCCGTCGAGCTGCGCCGCCTCCGCGAGCTCATTGGGAACGGTCAGATAGAACTGGCGGAACAGGAACGTCGCCGTCGCCGACGCCATGAGCGGCACCGTGAGGCCCGCGTAGCTGTCCAGCCACCCGAGGTTGCCCACCACCTCGTAGGTGGGCAGGATCCGCACCGGAATGGGTAGCATGAGCGTCATGAAGATCATCCAGAACACGAGCTGCCGGCCGCGGAAGTTGAAGTACACGATGGCGAAGGCGGAGAGCATCGAGATGGCGATCTTGCCCACCGCCACGGCGACGGCCACGATGGTGGAGTTCACGAGCAGCCGCCCCATGTGCGCCTTGCGCCACGCCTCCGCGTAGTTCTCGACCAGGTGCGAGGAGGGCAGCAGCAGGGGCGGCCGCTGCACGACCTCCGTCAGCTCCTGGGTGGAGATCACGAAGGCGTAATACAGCGGGAAGGCGATGACGGCCACGCACGCGAGCAGCAGCGCGTGCACGATCAGCGACGACCCCGGCCAGCGCCGGCGGCGCCCGGCCGCCTCCACGCGGGGGACGGCCGGGGCCAGCGTGCGCGCGCGCAGCGCGTCCACGGTGCCAATACGGGTGCTAATACGTCACCTTCTTCTCGGCGTAGCGGAACTGCAGCATGGTGAGGCCGATGACGACGGCCATGAGGATCACCGACTGCGCGGCGGAGGAGCCGAGGTTGAGGCCGATGAAGCCGTCCTTCCACAGCTTGAAGACCATGATCTCGGTGGCGTTGCCGGGCCCCCCCTGGGTGACGGCGTGGATGACGCCGAAGGAGCCGAAGAAAGAGAGGACCATGTTGACCACGACGAGATAGAAGGTCACGGGGGAGATGAGCGGCACGATGATGGCCGTGAACTTGCGCACGGGGCCGGCACCGTCCACGTTGGCCGCCTCCATGATCGAGTCCGGGATCCCCTGCAGGCCCGCGAGGAAGAAGGCGATGTTGTAGCCGATGTGCGTCCACGCGGTGGCGAGGATGACGAGCGTCATCGCGATCCAGCCCTTGAGCAGCCAGTTGAACTCGTAGCCGATCAGGAACGACACGAAGTAGGGCAGGATGCCGTAGGCGGGGTGGAACATGAACAGGAAGATGATGCCCGCCACCGCGGGCGCGATGCCGTACGGCCACAGCAGCGCCGAGCGGTAGAAGCCGAGGCCGCGGATCTTCTGGTTGGCGAGCACCGCCACCACGAGCCCGCCCGCCACGCTGAGCACGGTCACGCCCCCCGCGAAGACGAACGAGTTGATGACGGAGTCGTAATACTCGGGGGTGGTGAGCAGGCTCGTGAAGTTATCGAGGCCGACGTAGACGTCGCGGCCGCCGAAGGGCGGCGACTTGAACACGCTCAGGTACAGCGACTTCCACGCCGGCCAGAAGAAGAACACGACGGTGACCATTACCTGAGGTAGCACCAGCAGGTAGGGCAGCCACCGGTTCGGGAAGACCGTCCGCTTCACGGCGCGCCCGCGGCTACGGCTTGTTCGTCGCCGCGAAATCCTTCAGGAGCGCGTTCGACTTCGCCACCGCGTCGTCGAGCCCCTGCTTCACCGTCTTCTTGCCGCCGAAGATGTTCTCCAGCTCCGCTTCGATGGCGTCGCGGATCTGCACGAAGTTGCCGAGGCGCAGGCCGGCGCTGTTGACGGTGGCCACGCGCTCGGGCTTGGCGGGCGCCGCCTTCTTGCCGGCGAGGGCGGCGGGCGGCGTGGGCGGCAGCCCCGTGAGCTGGGCGAAGGCGGTGTGCTGCTTGGGGTTCTTCACGAAGTGATAGCCCTGCTCGAGATTCTTCACGGCGGTGTTGGAGACGGCGAGGTAGCCCGTGTTGACGTGCCACCACATCTGCGTCTCCGGCTTGGCGAGGAACTCCAGGAAGCGCGCCACGCCCTTGTACTCGGTGGCGGGCTTGCCCTTCAGCACCCACAGCGTGGCGCCGCCGATGATGGAGGTCGCCTTCTTGTACGGCGCCCCCCAGTGCGGCAGCTCGCCCGTGCCCCAGTCGAACTTCACGCCGCGCGTGAAGCCGCCGATGAGGGCCGAAGACTGGATGTACATGGCGCAGTCGCCGTTCATGAACTTCGGATCCGCGGTGCCCCCGCGGCCACCGTACGAATAGATGTTGTCCTTCTGCCACGCCGCCAGCTGTCCCACGTGCTTCTGTCCGAACTCCCGGTTGATGAGCAGCTCCACCCCCTCCACGCCGCCGAAGCCGTTGTTCTTCGTCGCGAAGGGCTGGTCGTGCGTGGCGTGCATGTTCTCCATCATCGTCCACGACGGCCAGCCCGTGGAGAAGCCGCACTTGGCCGCCTTGGCGGCGAGGATCTTCTTGCCGTAGTCCTCGACCTCTTTCCACGTCTTCGGCGGCTTCTCGGGATCGAGGCCCGCCTTCTTGAAGGCGTCCTTGTTGTAGTAGAAGATCGGCGTCGACGAGTTGTAGGGCATCGAGTAGAGCTTGCCGTCCTTCATGTAGTAGCCGGCCACGGGCTTGATGAAGTCGCCCCAGTTGATGGCGATCTCCTGCTCCTTCATCAAGTCCTGCACCGGGTGCACCGCGCCCGAGAGCAGCATCGTCTGCGTGCCCACCTCGAACACCTGCACGAGGTGGGGTGGGTTCTTCTGGCGGTAGGCGGCGATGGCGGCGGTGAGCGTCTCCGCGTAGCTGCCCTTGCGCAGCGGCTTCACCTCGTAGTCGGCCTGGCTGTCGTTGAACTGCTTGGCCTGCGCCGGGGGGAAATGGGGGGGCCGTCCAGCCCGCCCATTGTCCAATTGTCCAAC
>CAYQQT010000117.1:0-2584 GCA_964419375.1 uncultured bacterium | reverse complement strand
GCGCCGGGGGGAAATGGGGGGGCCGTCCAGCCCGCCCATTGTCCAATTGTCCAACAGGTCCTCATCCCCGAAATTTGTGCGAGCGCTCCACGTGGGCGGCGAAGGCGTCCAGCTCCGCGGTGAGCCTCCGCCCGCTCCAGCCGCACAGGACCCCCATGCGCTCGCCGATCGATTGCGCGCAGTCCGTGCCCTCGCAGGCGCTGGTGCCAATGCCGGTGCGCCGCAGCAGCACATCTTGAAGTGACACCGCCATCTCCTCGTGCACGGCGTGGTGCAGCTGGGCCACGATGTCGGCATTGTGCGGGCACAGGCGCTCGGCGCCGCCCGCCACCTTGCCCGCCAGCTCGACCACCCGCGGGTACACGCGGCCGTACGTCGTCACCAGCGTCTCGAGGGTGTCGCGCCCGAGGCCGCTCGCCGCCATCTCCGCGGAGACGTCCATCCACGCGCGCGCCTCCACGCGGGCCGCGTCCTCGTCGGCGCCGTCGAGCGTGAGTCCCGCACTGCGGCTCGGCCCCCCGCGCCCGAGGGTACGCACCACGGAATCGCCCAGCTCCTCGGCGAGGCTGCGGAAGCACGTGAGCTTGGTGCCGGTGATGGACAGGAAGCGCCCGCCCGCCTCCGCCACCACCTTGTGCGCGCGCGAGACGTCGGAGGCGCGCTTGCCCTCTTCGTACGACAGAGGCCGCACCCCCGCGTACGTGTAGACGACGGCACTCGCGTTCACGCGCGGGTCGGGCAGCGCCTTGCGGGCTTCGCCGAGCAGGTAGCGCACCTCGTCGCGGGTGGCGTGCACGCGGTCGAGGTCGCCGTCGAAGTCGGTGTCGGTGCTGCCGATGAGCGAGAACTCGCGCCATGGAATGACGAAGATCATGCGGTCGTCGCTCGTCGACAGGTAGATGGCGTGGTCCGTCATCTTCGGCAGCAGGCAGTGAATGCCTTTGGTCCGTCGCAGGATGTGAGGGCCGCGCTCGTCGATGCGGGCGGCCGCGCGCACGTCGTCCACCCAGGGCCCCGTGGCGTTGACGATGATGCGGGCGCCGAGGGTGGCCACGCGTCCGCTGAGGAGATCGCGCACTTTCACCCCCGCGGTTACGCCCGCCGCATCCCGCACGAACTCCTCCACCTGCGCGTAGTTGAACGCGTGCGCGCCGTGACGGCAGGCGGAGAGCACGTTCTCCAGGCACAAGCGCTCGGGGAAGACGAGCAGGTCGTCGAAGTAGTAGCCGGCGCCACGGAGGTCGGCGGGCGCGATGCCGGGCTCCAGGCTGAGCGCGTCCACGGGACGCAGCACGCGGTACCGCTCGCGATCGCGCCCCGGCGTGAGCCAGTCGTAGAGGGCCATGCCGAGGCGCACCTTGATGAGCCCGCGCGAGGCGCCGCGATAGATGGGCACGAGAAAGGGCAGCGGCCGCACGAGGTGGGGGGCGAGCCGCTGCAACCGCTCGCGCTCGGTGAGCGACTCGCGCACGAGGGCGAAGTCGAAGAGCTCGAGATACCGCAGGCCGCCGTGGATGAGCTTGGAGGACAGCGAGGTGGTAGCGGAGGCGAAGTCGCCCTTGTCGACGAGGGCGACGGCGAAGCCGCGCAGGGCGAGCTCGCGCGCGACGCCGGCGCCCGCCATTCCGCCCCCGACGATGACCACGTCGTAGTCGCCGTCGGCCAGCGCGTGGGGGCGTGCGTGCGTCACAACATCAACTCCCGCAGCGATGGTAGCACGAGGTCGGGACCGATCTCGGCGATGCGCGGATCGTCCGCGCGCGTGATCCCGCTCAGCACGAGCACGGTGGCGAGGCCGAGTCGCTTGCCCATGACGATGTCCGTCTCGATGCGGTCACCGACGATGACGCACTCGCGCGCGGTCAGCCCGAGCGAGGCGAGCGCCACCTCCAGCATGAGGGGCGACGGCTTGCCCACCACGGCCTCCACCGTGCGCCCCGTCACCGCCTCCACCGCCGCCGTCATCCCCGCGCAATCCGGGATCTCGCCGTCCTCCGTCGGGCACGTGCGGTCGGGGTTGGTGGCGATGAGGCGCGCGCCTGCGCGCGAGGCCTGCAGCGCGGTGTCGAGCTTGGCGTAATCGAAGGTGCGGTCGAAGGCGATCACCACCCACCGCACGCGCGCGTCCGCGCGCACCTCGAAGCCGTGCGCGCGCAGCTCGGCGAGCAGCGGCGGCTCGCCGATGACGAAGAGCGGCGCGCCGGGATCGAGCTTCGCGAGGTGGCGCGCGAGCACGAGCGAGGAGGTGATGACGTCGTCGGGCGCGGCGGTGACGCCGAGCCGCGTGAGCTTGGCCGCGTAGTCCGCGCGCGTCTGCAGCGGCTTGTTGGTGAGGAAGGCGAGGCGACGTCCGTCGCCGCGCAGGGCGGCGATCGTCTCCGCCGCGCCGGGCAGCAGCCGGTCGCCGAGGTACACCGTGCCGTCGAGGTCGAACAGCCAGCCGCGCTGCGGCAGGCGGATCGCCGTCACGTGGCGCGCACGACCTTGGCCTCCACCAGCCGCGCCACCTCCGCGGGGCGGTACCCGAGCTCGACGAGGAGGCGACGGCTGTCGGCGCCGATCGCGGGCGCAGCGTGGCGCAGCC
>CAYQQT010000116.1:1639-9156 GCA_964419375.1 uncultured bacterium | reverse complement strand
CGTCAGGAAGTTCGACATCGCGACGGGGATCGGAATGCGCTCTTCGCCGGTCAACAGCAGCAGGGCGTAGAGATACTCGTTCCAGGCGTAGAGGAAGGCGTAGGTGCCGATGGCGATCAGGGGCGGGATGATCAGCGGCAGGTAGAGGTAGAAGAACGTCTGCAGCGTGCCGGCGCCGTCGATGGCGCCCGCTTCCTCGATCTCCGGCGGCAGGGAGCGCGCGTAATCGGAGAGCACCCAGAGCGCGTAGGGCGACGCGAAGGTCACCATGGCCAAGACGACCGCGAGCTTGGTGTCGATGAGGTCGTAGTAGGCCATCATCTGGAAGAAGGGAATGGCCAGGAACGACGACGGGATCACGTAGGTAAAGAGCGTGAGCCCCGAGACGTAGCGCCGGAAGCGGAACTTCATCCGCGCCATCGCAAACGATCCCAGCGCCGCCACCGCGGCCACCACCACCATCGTCCAGATCGAGATCACCAGGCTCGTGCCGAGCTGCCGCCAGAAGTAGCGGACGAACGGGTTGTCCTGTCCCATCGTGTAGGTGTAGTTGCGCAGCGTGGGGTGCTCGACGTACAGGCCGGGCTGGAAGAGATCGTTGGTGGGTGTGAGCGACAGCAGCACCATGTAGTAGACGGGGAACAGCGTCCACACCAGCATCACGACGGTCAGCGCGGCGAGCGCGACCTTCACGAGGGCGTCGTTCTTGGCCACGCGCACGCTCATATCTTCACCCACCGCATCAGCAAGCCGATGAAGAGCAGGGTGATGGGCAGCGCCACCGCGAAGGTGGAGAGCCCCCACTCCAGGCGCCCCATGGCGAAGGTGTACCGGTAGGCGAGGGTGGCCACCACGTGGGTGGTGTCGCCGGGCGCGCCGCCCGTCATGAGCCACGGCACCGTGAAGTCGCCGAGTGTGAACACCATCGAGAGCAGCGTGCAGATCAGGTAGAGATTGCGCAGGAGCGGGAAGGTGATGTGCCGGAAGTTGTTGACGGTGCCGCCGCCGTCGATGGCGGCCGCCTCGTACAGCTCGCCGGGAATCGCGCGCCGTCCCGCGAGGAAGATGATGGTCCAGAAGGGCAGGTACTTCCAGATGTGGAAGATCATGATGGCGCCGAGGGCGGTGTCGTGCTGCGCCAGCCACGGCACCGATTCGAAGCCGAACTTGCCGAGCAGGTGGTTGAAGATGCCCCACTGCGAGTTGAGCATCCACCGGAAGGAGAGGACGCCGGGCAGCGCGGGCACCGCCCACGGGATGAGGAAGAGGGCGGCCAGGATCTTGATCGACACGTAGGGAAAGTCGAGGACGCCCGACAGCAGGAGGGCGAGCACGAGCTTGAGGTTGACCGCCACCACCACGTACCAGAAGGTGTTGGCGAGGGTGGAGAGGAAGACGGGGTCGCCGAAGATGGCGCGGTAGCTGTCGGGATCGAGGGCATAGGAGAGGCCGGACACCATCGGATAGAGCACGAAGGCCGCGAAGAGGAACAGCAGCGGCGTCGTGAAGAGGAAGCCCTGGAAGTCGGGGCTGCGCAGGAAGCGCCGCAGGCGGGGCCGGCGGGCAGCGACGGCGACGCGCGAGGGCGCTCCGGGGCCGCCTTCGCGCGTCGTCGTCTTCATGGGCGCCTTACTTGTACTGGACGAAGATCGCCTTCATCCGCTCGATGCCTTCGTCGGCGGCTTTCTCGGCCGTCCACTTGTCGGTGATGATGCGCGACATCGCCTTCGCCCAGATGTTCTCGTCGTAGACCTGCGACAGCGCGGGGTGCTTGTAGTGCTCGAAGACCTTGTTGTCCCGCTCCAGGAAGATGGTGGTGGCCACCGGCACGTGCATGTCCTTTTCGCCCTTGGGGCCCTTGTGGCCGACCTTCCAGAAGGAGTCGGACGATATGTCGGTGAAGGCGGGGAACCAGCGGCCGTTGGCGGCCTTGATGTACTCCATGAAGCGGTCCTTCTCGACCAGGAACTTGATGAACTCCTTGGCGAGCTTCTGGTTCTTGCTGTCCTTGGGGATGATGATCGTCTTCACCGCGGACAGGTAGCGGGCCTTCTTGCCGTCGGGGCCGTCCGGCCACTCGATGGTCGCCATGTTGTTGAAGTAGTTGTTCTTGTCCTTGTCGTCCTTGTTGAAGAACTGCGCGGCGGGAATCGACTGCGACGGGTTGGGCGTCATCACGAGCGTCTTGCTGTGGAAGCCCGCGTTGTTGTCGCCGTCCGTCCAGTTCGTCGCGTCCGGCGGCACGTAGCCGGAGGTGAAGAGCTCGCCGAACCACTTGAGGGTATCGACGATCGCCTTCTTGTTCTTCGGCTGGTCGGCGATGACCTTGCCGTTCTTGTCGAGCAGCTCGCCGTTGAACGACAGCAGCGCCATCTCGAAGTTGTAGAGCGTGTCGGAGGCGCGCGTGGACTCCGTCATGCCGATGCCGTAGAGCTTGCCGTACTTGGCGGCGTCCTTCTTGCGGAGGGCGTCCTGCGCCTTCTTCCAGTGGTCCCAGTACGCGTCCCACTTCATCGGGATCTTGGCGGGATCGTCCTCGAGCCCGGCTTCCTTCAGGAGGTCGCGCCAGTAGTGGATGTGCATCGTCTGCGCTTCGATGGGCACGCCGTAGTACGCGCGCTTCTTGGACTTGTTGTTCATCACGTAGGCCACTTCGAGCATCTTCTTGTTGTAGCGGGGCTCGAGCTCCTTGACGACGTCCGACACGTCGGCGAGCTGGTCGCTCCAGCCGTACCTCGGCACCACCTGCCAGTCGTTGTAGAAGCAGAAGGCCACGTCGGGCACGCGGCGCGCGATGAGGGCGGCGGTGATCTTCTTGAGCAGGTCCTCCTGCGCCGTGAACGACAGCTCGACCTCGGCCTTGTGCTTGGCCTCGAACTCCTTGACGATCTTCTGCATCGCCGCGTCTTCTTCGGGGTAGTAGCCCTTGTTCCACCACACGGTGAGCTTGTTGGACTGCGCGTCGGCGCCCGCGGGCAGGCCGAACACGCCCGCCGCTCCCGCGCCGGCGGCGGTGGTCTTGAGGAAATCTCGACGACTCTGAGCCATTGAAGAGCCTCCACGTTGAGGGGAAACGACGCGGCCCGCCTCCAATGGGCGGCCGCAGTGAGTGGCGGAAGTATACCGGAAGCGCCGCCACGGAGGAAGGGCCGCGGGCGCCCGCGTGGTATGATCCGCGGCACTGACGGGGAGCCCATGAAGATCTGTTTCTTCCATCTGATGCCGTACCGGTTCCTGCCCGACGATTTCGAGACCCGCTATCGCTCGGTGTGGGTGGACGTCCCCCACAGCCTCTACGACCCGGAGAAGACCCGCGGCCTCTATCACGAGTACCTCGACGAGCTCGAGTTCGCCGAGCAGTGCGGCTTCGACGGCCTCTGCGTCAACGAGCACCACAACAACGCGTACGGCCTCATGCCGTCGCCCAACCTCATGGCGGCCACCCTCACGCGGCGCACCTCGCGCGCGGCCATCGTGGTGCTGGGCAACAGCCTCGCCGCCTACAACCCGCCCCTGCGCGTGGCGGAAGAGTTCTCGATGCTCGACGTGCTCAGCGGCGGCCGCCTCGTGGCGGGCTTCCCCGTCGGCACCTCCATGGACATGAACTTCGCGTACGGCATCAACCCCGCCACCCTGCGCGAGCGCTACTACGAGGCGCACGACCTCGTCATGCAGGCGTGGACGCGGCCGGAGATGTTCTCGTTCAACGGCAAGTACACACAGGTGCGGTACGCGAACATCTGGCCGCAGCCGCTGCAGAAGCCGCACCCTCCGGTGTGGATCCCCGGCGGGGGCAGCCTGGAGACGTGGGAGTGGACGGCGAAGCTGGACTACGTCTACTGCTATCTCTCGTACTACGGCTACAAGCGGGGCAAGGTGACGATGGACGGCTTCTGGGACGCCATCGGCAAGCTCGGCGTGGACGATAACCCGTATCGCGCGGGGTTCCTGCAGCTCGTGTGCGTGTCCGAGACGGACGCGCAGGCCGAGCGCGATTACTTCGAGCACGTGCACTACTTCTACCAGAAGTGTCTGAACGTCTGGGAGGGCTTCGCGGAGGCGCCGGGCTACCGCACGCTGAAGACGATGCAGGCGGGCATGCGTCCCCAGCTCGGCGCGCAGGGCAAGAAGATCCGGCAGTCACTCGACTGGAAGAAGTACCTCGACCAGGGCTACGTCATCGCGGGCAGCCCCGCCACCGTGCGCGAGCAGCTCACCGACTGCATCAAGAGCCTGCGCGTGGGCCACCTCATGGTCCTGCTCCAGATCGGCAGCATGCCCAAGGACCTCACGCTCAAGAACACCGAGCTCTTCGCCACGGAAGTCATGCCCCACGTGCGCGACCTCTGGCCCGGCTACAAGGACCGGTGGTGGCCGTCGGGAGCGCGCGCGTGACCCCGCGCGAGCGCGCCGTCGAGCTGCGCGGCGGCGCCGTGAATTTCCGCGTGCTCACGGCGGGCACGGGCGCGCCCCTCGTGTACTTCCACTCGTTCTACGAGCGCGGCGGCTGGTCTCCGCTCCTCGACCGCCTCGCCGCCCGCTTCACCGTGTACGCGCCGCTGCATCCCGGGGTGGCGGGCTCCACGGGCGTGGAGGCGCTGGACGACGTCCTCGACCTCACGCTCGCCTACGACGAGCTGCTGTCCTCGCTGGGCGTGGCGCGCGCGCACCTGCTCGGCCACTTCTTCGGCGCCATGGTGGCGGCCGAGATCGCCGCCGTGTTCCCCGCGCGCGCGGAGCGGCTGGTGCTGGCCTCCCCGCTCGGCCTCTGGCGCGACGACGCGCCGCAGGCGGACATCGTTACGCTGCCCGCGGAGGATTTACCGCCTCTGCTGTGGCGCGACCCCGAGTGCGAGACCGCGCGGCGGTGGATCGACCTGCCCGCGGACGAGGAGGCCAACATGGCGGCGCAGATCGAGTCGATCCAGCGGCGCGCGGCCATGGCGAAGTTCGTGTGGCCGATCCCCGACAAGGGCCTGCGCAAGCGCTTGCACCGCATCGCGGCGCCCACGCTCATCCTCTGGGGCGAGGCGGACCGGGCGAACCCGGTCGTCTATGGTGAAGAATGGCAACGACGGATCAAGGGGGCGGCCCTCAAGCTGCTCCCCGGAGGGCACATGATGCTGCATGAGTCGCCGGAGGCGGCCGCGACCGCCATCGCAGAGTTCCTGTCGTGAGCCGCCTCTTCGGCGGCTGCGCCGTCGTCACCGGCGGCGGCTCGGGTCTCGGACGCGCCATCGCGCAGGCGCTGGCGGCGGCGGGCGCGCCCGTCGCCATCGTGGAGCTCCAGGCGGACGGCGGCAAGGAGACCGTGGCCGCCATCACGGGCGCCAAAGGCCAGGCGACCTTCGTGCAGGCCGACGTCAGCCGCTGGAGCGACGTCGATGCCGCCGTGGGCGCCGCCGTGCGCGAGCTGGGCCCCGTCGGCATCCTCGTCAACGCGGCCGGCATCCTGGACGGCTACGCGCCCGTCGACGAGCTCACGCCCGCCGTCTGGGAGCGCGTGATCGGCATCAACCTCAGCGGGACGTTCTACGCGTGCAAGCGCGCCCTCGTGGACATGGTGCGCACGGGCGGCGGCCGCATCATCAACATCTCCTCCGTGGCCGGCCTCGTCGGCTCCGGCGGAGGCCCCGCGTATACCGCCTCCAAGCACGGCGTGGTCGGCCTCACGCGCCAGCTCGCCGTCACGCACGCCGCGCAGGGCATCACCGTGAACGCCATCTGTCCGGGCGCCGTGCAGACGGGCCTGCGCGCGAACACGATGCGCATCCTCGGCGCCGACGCCCCCGTCATGCGCGGCGTGGGCGGTGACGATGCGCTGGTGAAAGCCATCACGCCCGCCGGACGGCGCGGCACCGTGGAAGAGGTCGCGGCGTCGGCGGTCTATCTCGCCGGTGAGGACGCCGCCTACGTCACCGGCCACACACTCGTGATCGATGGAGGATGGACCGCGCGATGATCAGCAAATTCTCGGTGCTCTACGTCGGCCAGATCGAGCTCGACAACCTCGGGCTCCAGGGCACGCCCGCCAACGAGCGGCGCTACAGCAACGAGCGGTTCGTGGAAGCCTTCGCCACCACGCGCGACGTCGCGCAGACGATGGACGAGCTCGGGTACTACTGCCTCTGGATGGCCGAGCATCATTTCCAGCGCGAGGGCTACGAGGTCCTGCCGAACCTGCCCATGATGGGGCTGTGGCTGGCCACGCAGACGAAGCGGCTGAAGCTCGGCTGCGCCTTCAACATCCTGCCCATGTGGCATCCCGTGCGCCTCGCGGAGGACTACGCGATGGCGGACATCGTCACCAACGGCCGCGTGATCATGGGCGTGGGCCGCGGCTACCACACGCGCGAGGTGGAATCGTTCGGCGCCCCTCTGCTCGACACCGCCGCCAACCGCGAGCTCTTCGAGGAGCAGGTGGAGGTCATGCTGAAGTGCTTCAACGAGGAGGCGTTCAGCCACCGCGGCAAGCACTACGTGATCCCGCCCGACGTCGACTATCGCGGCTACCGGTTGCGCGAGGTCACGTGCGTGCCGCGCCCGATCCATCTGCCCGTCGAGATCTGGATGCCCATCGCGAGCGGCAAGTCGATCGAGTACATGGCGTCCAAGGACTTCAAGGCGATGGTGACGCTCAACGGCGAGAAGATCCTCGACGACGTCGCACGCGCCTACCAGGCCGCGTGCGCGCGCCACGGGCGGCAGAAGCAGCTGGGCCAGGACCTGTGCTGGGGCGTGGGCCTCTATCTGGCGGACACCAAGGAAGAAGCGATCCGCCGTCTCGAGCCCTCCCACGACGAGCGCTACAAGTGGTTCGCGCCCTTCGGCTTCGTCCGCTACGCCGACGAGCAGGGCCGCACCTGGGGCACCCCGGGCGCTCCCGCCCGCCAGCCCACTCTCAAGGACGGCATCGATCAGAAAGCCTGGCTCTGCGGCCCCGCCAAAGACGCCATCGCCGTCATCAAAGAAATGGAAGCGCGATATCCGGGCATGGACCAAATGATGATCCACTGGGCCGAAGGCCTCTCCCCCAAAGAATTCAAAGAGCAGTTGCACCGCTTCGCTCGCGAGGTCATGCCCGCGTTTCGTTCGTAGCTCTCTCGTGCGGTCGCCGCGGCGCGAAGACGGAGCGCGGGTGGGGGGAGCCCTGAGCGACCACGTGGATGGTGGCCGAATCGCGCCGGGGGGCGGCTGGGCTCCATCGACGCGCCGCGTGCGTTTGTAGTGAGCGGGAAACGGGTCTCTTCAGGGCTCCCCCCACCCGCGCTCCGCCTTTGCGCCGCTCCGTCGGCGGAGAAACCCTCGACGCTCGCCAGAACAATCACACCCGATACGGAATCGCCGCCGGTTTGAAGTTCCTCGTTTACCTCAGCATCAACAGCAGCGGAGCGCGAGTGTGGCGAGCCTGCGCCACCGCGTCAATGGTGGGCCGAATCTCCGGCATGGACGCGCCGCGCAGCGGCGACGCAAACAAAAACCACGTGCGACGCGCGCTCGTGAAATCGCCGCCCGTT
>CAYQQT010000116.1:0-1539 GCA_964419375.1 uncultured bacterium | reverse complement strand
CCCGTTTCCCTCTCACTGGCACCGCACGAGGCGCGTCGATGGAGCCCAATCACCCTCGGCGGACTCGGCCACCATCCACGTGGTCGAACAGGGCTCCCCACACCCAGCCACGCCCCCGCCGCCCGGCGCCCTGGGAACGAGCGGTATACCGGCAGGGGGTATAAACGCGAGGGGAGGCCGACCCCTAGGGATGGGGTTTTTGCTGTTGCGCCCCTCGTACATGTGGTAGTAATACCCTGGCACGCAGGGCGGGCTGGACCACATCACCAGGAGGAGGGACCATGGCGAAGGCAGCGGCGAAGGGTGGCAAGAAGCCGTTCGGAGGATTCTCCATCAGCTTCAAGGGGGCCGACGACACGCTCGAGTCGGTGTTCGGCGGCACGCCGATCGGACCGGCCGAGATGACGAAGAAGCTGTGGGTGTACATAAAGCGGAAGAAGCTCTCGGGCAAGCGGTAAGCCCGAACCGTCTCCCACAAAGGCGGCTCGCTCCGGCGAGCCGCCTTTTCGTTGCCCGCATTTGCTACAGTGACGGCACGGAGGACGTGATGATCATCAAGGCCACCGACCGCTCGACCTATCTCGACGTCGCCCGCATCGACTGGCAGCCCACGAAGTTCCCCGGCGTCGACATCAAGGTCCTGTACGAAGACCCCTCGGGGAAGGTGACCTCGCTCACGCGGCTGGCGCCGGGCGCCACGCTCCCCACGCACCGCCACGTCGGTCTCGAGCAGAGCTACGTGCTGCAGGGCACGCTCGTGGACGACGACGGCACGTGCACGGCGGGCAACTTCGTGTGGCGGCGGCCCGGCTCCGTCCACAGCGCCTGGAGCCCCGACGGGTGCGTCGTGCTCGGCGTGTTCGATTCGCCGAACGAGTTCCTGTGATCGACTTACATGGGGGGCCTCGACGGCCCCCCAATCCCCCGACACTCGGCAGCGCGCTCGACTTACATGGGGGCCTCGAAGGGCCCCCAAGCCCCCACGCTCGGCAGCGCCCCGGCAAAGCCGTGGCGCTCCTCGATCAGTCAATCCGGTAGCTGGTCGAGGGCGGCCACCACGTAGTCCGCGGGGGCGCCCAGCTCTTCGGCGGGGGCGCCGGAACGGTTACACCATGCCACCTGGTAGCCGAACGCCTTGGCGCCCGCCACGTCCCACGCGTTCGAGGACACGAAGAGCAGATCGCCCGCCGCCGTCCCCATCGCCGTCGGGCCGAGCGCGTACACGAGCGGCGAGGGCTTGAACACCTTCACCGCGTCCACCGACAGCACGTGCTGCAGCGCCTCGCCGAGCCCGCTCGAGCGCACGGCGGCGTCCAGCATCGCGGGCGCGCCGTTGGACAGGATCGCGCACGGCCGGTCACGCAATCGCGCCAGCGCCGTCTTCACCTCTGGAAAGCAGGCGAGCGTCAGGTACGCGCTCATCAATCGCTCGATCTGCGCCTCGGTGGTGGTGAGGCCGAGGCGGCGCACGGCATAGCGCAGCGCCGATTCCGTGACCGCCCAGAAGTCTTCGTAGCGGCCCATCAGCGAGCGCAGCCA
>CAYQQT010000115.1:0-9158 GCA_964419375.1 uncultured bacterium | reverse complement strand
GTCCCCGCCACGTCAGGCATGGCTAATCGGCCTGCTCCGTGATGCCGAGCCAGTGCTTGTTCCACTCGGCCATGTAGCTGAGCGTGGTGAGGTCGCGCATGCGGTCGACGTAGACGATGCCGTTGAGGTGATCGGTCTCGTGCTGGATCACGCGCGCGAAGAACTCCTTGGCCACCACGTCGATCTTCTGCCCCTCGCGGTCCAGGCACTGCAGTCGCACCTCGGTGTAGCGCGGCACGCGCCCGCGCATGTCGGGCACCGAGAGACAACCCTCCCACCCCTCTTCCATCTCTTCCGTGAGCGGCGTGACCACCGGGTTGATGACCACCGTGAGCGGGATGCTCGGCGCGTCGGGATAGCGCGGGTTGGAGGAGACCTCGATGACGGCGATCTGCGCGGACGTGTGTACCTGGTTGGCCGCGAGCCCGGCGCCGTCGTACTCGCGCATGGTGTCGATCATGTCGTCGATGAAGCGCTGCACGGCGGGAGTGCGGATCTTGTCGGGGTCCACCGGAGTCGCCTTCACACGGAGCACCGGATGACCGAGCCGTGCGACCTTCAGAATCGCCATAACGCCTTGAATAGTAGCACGTGGGGACAGTGCTCTCCTTATCGCACACGGGGTTAGCGGGCACCGCCGAGGAAGACGGCATGGCCCGTGAAGCCTTCCTTGCCGATATGGGCCACGGCAACCGTTTCGCCGCCGCGCAGCATCTTGACGAGCGCGAGGACTCCGCTCATCGGAAATAAGACGCTGTGCATCGGCTCGTCAGCCTCGTACACGGATTGCCTGGCGATGAGGGAGACCACCTGGAGGTGGGGCTCCACCCGCGTATATTCATCGACCGGAAGGGCGCCCGCTGTACAATCGGGGGCGCATGGAGCACGCTCCTTCCAGCGCTGTGCGAGGCTTCATTGCGTGTATCGCCGCCGATGATCTCGGCAAGATCTTCGAGCCGTTGTTCACCACCAGGGCAAAGGGCACATCGTGGTGAGGGAGCAGGCCCGCGTGCTCATCGTCGACGACGACCGGGGAGCGTGCGAGACCATTGCGGACGTCCTGAGGCTGAAGGGGCACGATGTCCACACCGCCACCGAGGGACGCGCCGGCCTCCGCGCGCTCGCGACGGAGCGCTTCGACGTCGCCATCGTCGACATCCAGCTCCCCGACATCCCCGGGCTCGAGGTGCTGGAGGCGATCAAGCGCGCCTCGCCGGCAACCGAAGTCATCTTCGTGACCGCCTTCGCGTCGGTCGCCACCGCCGTGCAGGCCATCAACGGCGCCGCCTTCGCGTACCTCGTAAGACCGTTCGAGATGGACTTCCTGCTCGCCACCGTGAAGAAGGCCCTGGAGCGTCAAGCGCTGACGCGCGCCTACCGGCTGGTGACCGAGCACATCCTGGACGCCGTGTTTCTGCTCAACACGGAGGGCTGCTTCGTGTTCGGCAATCGCCGCCTGGAGGAGCTGACGGGCTACGGCCTCGATGAACTCCTCGGCCGACCGACCTCGATCGTGCTCACGCCGGAAGGAGCCCGCGCGCGGGAGGCGCGCATGGAGGCGATCCAGCGCGGGGACGCGGTGCCGTCCTTCTTCGACACCGAGCTCCTGAGGAAGGACGGCACGAAGCTCTGGGTCGAGGTCAACACGACGAGCGTCGTCGAGGACGGCCGCATGGTCGCCCGCATCGGCGCCGCGCGGGACATCACCGTGCGCAAGGAGGCTGAACGGAGGCGCGCCGCCGAGTCCGCGGTGGGCACCGTGCTCGCGGAGGCGGCGACGGTCTCGGCGGCGGCTGTCGCCGTGCTGCACGCGATCGGGGAGGCGCTCGGCTGGGACGTGGGCGCCGTCTGGATGGTCGACCCGGAGTGCGGCCTCCTCCGGTGCCTCGACGTCTGGCATGCCGATGCTTCGGGCGCTCCCGCGTTCGAAGCCGCCACGCGGCAGGTCACGTTCGAGCGTGGGATGGACCTGCCGGGCCGGGTGTGGTCGGGCGCAGCGCCGCTCTGGATCGCCGACATCGCCACGGAGCGGAACGTGCTCCGCGGCGCCACCGCCTCCACCGACAACCTCCACGCCTTCCTCGGATTCCCCCTCAGCCTCGGGCATGACGTCATCGGAGTGGTCGAGCTCTTCAGCCGTGACATCCGCCCCCCGAACCACGTCATTCTCGACTGGGTGATGTCGGTCGGGCGCCAGATCGCCCAGTTCAGCGAACGCAAGCACGCCGAGGATCAGCTACGACGGACGAACGCGACCCTCGAGGCGCTCATCCAGTCGTCGCCCATCACCGTGATCTCGCTCGACCTTCACGGCCGCGTCATGCGCTGGAACAAGGCGGCCGAGCGCCTCTTCGGGTGGACGGAGGCCGAGATCATGGGGCGCCACCTTCTCATGGTGCCCGAGGACCAAGAGGAGGAGGCGCGCCGTACCCTCGCGCTGTGGAGAAAAGGCGTGGTGACGACCGACGTCGAGGTGGTTCGGCGCACCCGGGACGGGTCGTTGATCCCCATGAGCCGCTCGGGCGGCGCTCTTCGGGATGGGCAGGGAGAGGTCATCGGGACCATCGCGAACCTCGTCGACATCCGCGACCGCAAGCGCTCGGAGGCGGCGCTCCGGGAAAGCGAGGAGCGTTTCCGCGCCATGTTCGAGCAGGCAGCGGTGGGGATCGCCGAGGTCACCACCGGCGGCCGGTGGCTCCGCGTCAACCAGCGGCTGTGCGACATCCTCGGGTACACGCGCGACGAGCTCCTGGAGCGCACGTTCCAGGACATCACTCATCCCGACGACCTCGTCGCCGAGCTCGCGCGCGTTCAACAGCTCCTCGCCGGTGAGATTCAGACGTTGTCCGCGGAGAAGCGGTATCTCCACAAGGACGGCTCGACGATCTGGGTGGAGGTGACGGTCTCGCTCGTGCGAGACCCCGGAGGAGAGCCCCGGTATTCCATCGCGGTCGTCCAGGACATCACGGGGCGCAGGCAGCTCGAGGAAGAGTACCACCACGCGCAGCGGATGGAAGGCGTGGGCCGGCTGGCGGGGGGCATCGCGCACGACTTCAACAACCTGTTGACGATCATCAACGGCCGTTGCGCCCTCATCATCGCGAGCTTGCCGCCGTCCGATCCCCTCCAGCGGCACGTCGGCCTCATCGAGAAAACCGTGGTGCGCGCCACCGCGCTCACGCGGCAACTCCTGGCCTTCAGCCGCAAACAGGTCCTGCAGCCAAAGGTGGTCGCCATCAACGAGCTCGTCTCCCGCTCCATGGAGCTGCTCACGCGTCTCATCGGCGAGGACATCGACCTCGCGTTCGTGCCCGCTCCGGAGGCCGGCCGCGTCCACGTCGACCGGGGACAGCTCGAACAGGTGATCGTGAATCTCGTGGTGAACGCGCGGGACGCCATGCCCGACGGCGGGCGGCTCACCATCGAGACGGCCAACACCGCGCTCGATGCCGGCTATGCCTCGCACCATGTCGACGTGACGCCCGGTCGCTACGTTATGCTCGTCGTGAGCGATACGGGGACGGGCATGAGCGCCGAGGTGCAGGCGCGGATCTTCGAGCCCTTCTTCACCACCAAAGAACCCGGCAAGGGCACCGGCCTCGGCCTCGCCACCGTGTACGGAATCGTGAAGCAAAGCGGCGGTCACGTCCGGGTCTACAGCGAGCCGGGTACCGGCACCACCTTCAAGATCTATCTGCCCCGTACCGACGCCGCCACGCAGGAGGAGCGGGCCCCGGCCGTCGGCGCGGCGCCGCACGGGACGGAGACCGTCCTCCTCGTGGAGGACGAAGCGGACGTCCGCAGTCTCGCCCGCGAGATCCTCGAAGGCTTCGGGTACGCGGTGCTCGAAGCCGGCTCCCCCACGGAGGCGATCGTGATCGCCGAGCGTCACGCGGGAACCATCGATCTCCTGCTGACGGACGTGATCATGCCGCGCATGAGCGGCCGCGCCCTCGCCGCTGCCATCGCCGTCTCACGGCCGGAGACGCGCATCCTGTTCATCTCGGGCTACGCCGACGACGCCATCATCCGTCACGGCGTGCTCGAGCCCGGCATGCACTTCCTGGAGAAGCCGTTCACTCCCCACACGCTCGCCGTCAAGGTGCGCGCCGTGCTCGACGCGCTGGACTAGCGCCGTGACCCCGTCACATCCCCCTCCCTCTCCCCCTCCCGTGGGCTCCCTTCCGCATTCGGTGCTGGTGGTGGACGACGATGCGGATGTCAGGAGCACCGTCGCCGAGTACCTGACCGGTCACGGCTTCCACGTCGCCGAGGCGGCCAACGGTCTGGAGGCGTTGGTGAGCGTCAAGCGGAACCGGCCGCGCACGGTCATCCTCGACCTCGCGATGCCTCGGCTGGGAGGCGTCGACACGCTCAGGTACATCCGTGCCTTCGATCCGACGATTGCCGTCGTCATCATCACAGGGGCGACTGACCCCGAGGTTCACCGCCAGGCGCAGGGCTTGGGCCGCGTGACGGTCCTGCCCAAGCCGTTGGCCCTGCCCGACCTCGTCCGGATTCTGCGGGGCGGCGACAGCGAGGCCGGGCCGGCCCCGGTGGAGGCGGCGGCGGTGCCCCAGTCGGAGCCGGCCCCGGAAGCGGCCGCCACGGCTCAAGCCGCCGCGCCGCGCAAGAGCATCCTCATCGTCGACGACGACGAGGGCATCCGCGCGGTGCTCGAAGAACTCCTCACCCTCAAAGGCTTCGAGACAATCGCCGCCGCCAGCGCGGTCGATGCCGTGCGCGTGCTCGGAGACCACGTGCCGAACGTCATCCTGCTCGACATCGCCATGCCGGGCCTCAGCGGTCTCGACGCGCTGCCCACCATGATCGCCATGGCGCCCACCGCGGCCGTGATCATGGTCAGCGGCAGCTCCGACGAGGAGATCGCCAGGCAAACCCTGGCACGCGGTGCCTTCGACTACGTCATCAAGCCGATCGACGTCGTCTACCTCATGCGATCGATCGACGCCGCCATCGCCGCCACATCGAACGAAGGCTGAGGCCCGCGAAACCGCATCTCCGCCCTCTCCGATGACGCCCGGGGCCCCGGGGGCAGCTGGCACCGTCCTCGATGCAGGCTGCCCCGCCGCTCACTTGGCCTCGACGCGCCCCACCTTGCGCACGCCCTCCGCGAGGCGCCGCGCGTCGGTCTCGAAGAACTTCTGGAACTCCTCCCCCTGCTTGAAGGTGATGGGCGTCTCGATCTTGTCCATGGCCGCCTTGAAGTCGGGGTCGTTGACGGCCGCGCGGACCGTCTCCCGCAGCTTGGTGAGCACGGGTTCCGGCGTGGCCTTGGGCGCGAAGAGGCCGGCCCAGATGTAGAACTCCGCGTCCGGATAGCCGAGCTCCTTGAAGGTCGGCACCTCCGGCAGCGCCGCCACGCGCTTGTCGCCCCAGCCCGCGAGCGCGCGCAGCTTGCCCGACTTGATGTGTGGCAGCACCACCGCGGGGCCCGAGGCGAGCGCGTCCACGTGACCGCCGAGCACCGCCGTCAACGCCGGCCCCGCGCCGGCGCCGGGGACGTGCCGCAGCTTGATGCCCGCCGCGTGCGAGAGCAGCTCCATCGCCATGTGCAGGGTGCCGTACACGCCGGAGGAGCTGAACGAGATCTGGTTGGGACGCTTCTTGGCGTCCTCGATGAAGTCCTTGGCCGTCTTCCACGGCTTGTCGGCGGGCACGACCAGGATGGTGGGATCAGCCGAGATGAGCGCGATGGGCGCGAACTGGTCCACGGTGAAGGTGGGTGGACGGCCGAAGATCTTGTCCGCCTCGGGGATAATGGAGATCGACGACAAGGCCAGCAGCAAGGTGTAACCGTCGGGCTTGCTCACTGCCACCGACTGCATGCCCACCGCCCCCGCCGCCCCCGTCTTGTTCACCACGCCCACCGGGTTCTTGAAGATCTTCTCCATCGCCGCCGCCACCGGCCGCGCCGTGAGATCCGCCACGCCGCCCGGCGGAAAGGGCGCCACGATCGTGATGGGGCGCGAGGGATACGGCTCCTGGGCGTCACTGGCACTGACGTAGCCGGACACGACGAGCGTGAGGGAAGCGAGCGCCAACCAAATCTTCATAGGTCCCCCTTTTCGACGACGGCGAGCCGGGCCCGCCAGTCGCGGGTGCGTGTGAGCAGTGGACGAAGGCTGAGGATCACCAGTATCGCGCCCACGGCGAGCAAGGTGGTGGTGATCGGACGCGTCAGAAAGATCGTGTAGTCGCCGTCGGACATCGCGAGCGACTGGCGCAGGCTCAACTCGATCATGGGCGCCAGCACGACGCCCAGCACGATGGGCGCGGTCTCGAACGAGAGCTTCCGTAGGATAAAGCCGAGCATGCCCATGACGAGCATGATCCAGACGTCCACCACGCTGCCGTTGACCGCGTACACGCCGAGCACGCAGAAGACCAGGATGCTCGGGTAGAGCACGGCGTACGGCACGCGCAGCAGGTTCACGAAGAGGCCCACGAGCGGCAGGTTGAGCACGAGGAGCACCACGTTGCCGACGTACATGGACGCGACGAAGCCCCAGAAGAGCTCGGGCTGGTCTTTGATGAGCAGCGGCCCCGGCGACACGCCGTGCACCATCATCGCCCCCAGCATGACGGCGGGGATGGGGCCGGAGGGCACGCCGAGCGCCAGCATCGGCACGAACGCGCCCGACGTGGCGGCGTTGTTCGCCGACTCCGGGCCCGCCACCCCCGCCACCGCTCCCTGCCCGAACTCCTCCGGGTGCTTGGACAGCTTCCGCTCCAAGGCGTAGGACACGAAGCTGGAGATGATGTGCGCGGAGCCCGGGATGATCCCGATCACGAAGCCGAGCACGGTGCCGCGGCCGATGGGCATCACGGACTCGCGCCACTCCCGGCGCGACGGCAGGAGCTCGCGCATGCGCGGCTTGATCACAGGGGGCGGCGTGGGCTGGCCCGCGGTGGCGAGGATCTCAGCGAGGCCGAAGAGCCCCACAGCGGCGGGCACGACGCCGATGCCGTCGCCCAGCTCGACGACCCCGTACACGAAGCGGAAGTAGCCCGTCATCTGGTCGATGCCGATCATGCCGAGCAGCAGGCCCAGCGCCGCCATCGCGAGCGCCTTCAGCATGGAGCCCGCGCTCATGTAGGCGAGCACGAGAAGGCCGAGCAGCAGGAGCGCGAAGTATTCCGGGGGTCCGAAGCGGAGCGCGAAGGCCGCCAGCGGCGGCGCCAGCAGCATGAGCGCCACCACACTTGCCGTTCCCGCCACGTAGGAGCCGACGGCGGCGATGGCGAGGGCGGGGCCGGCGCGCCCCTTGCGCGCCATCGCGTAGCCGTCGATGCACGTCATGACCGAGGCCGCCTCGCCCGGGATCCGCATCAGGATGGACGTGGTGGAGCCGCCGTACATGGCGCCGTAGTAGATCCCCGCCAGCATGACGATCGCCTTCGTGGCGTCGAGGCCGAAGGTGGCCGGCAGAAGCAGGCTGATGCCCGCCAGCGGCCCCACGCCGGGCAGCACGCCGACGAGCGTGCCCACGACGCACCCGACGAAGGCGTACAGCAGCACGCCCGGGCTCAGCGCGACGCCGAAGCCGAGGGCGAGGTTGTGCAGGGTCTCCATCAGAGCCCGAGCGGGCCGCGCGGCAGCGGCACCCGCAGCAGCGTGCTGAACAGGAAGAACGAGGCGCCCGCCACCGAGAGGGAGAAGACGAGCGTGAAGAGGACGGACTTACGCTCCATGACGCCCAGGAGGAAGACGAGCACGGCGGCCACGGTGAGGCGGTAGCCGAGACGCTCGAGCGCCCACGCGAAGAACACCACCGCGATCACGATGGCGACGACGTGCCGCCACTCGTCCCACCGGAGCGTGCTGAACGGCTGGCTGCCGCCACGAATCGCCAGCAGCAGGAGCCCGAAGAGGAGGAGCAGGAGCGCGAGGACCACGGGCATGAACGCGGGGCCGGGCGTGCGAAGGGTGCCGAGGGGGAGGGCGCCGCTGGCAACGAGAACGGCGATCGAGAGGACGACGAGCGCGACACCCGCGACGCGGTCGATCGAGAGCATCCGCCGCGGATTCTACACCCGCGCAGGAAGCACCGGGCCGCCCAAGGCTGCCGGCGGCCCGATGCGACGACCTGCGGGGATCGCGGTGCTACTTGACCTTCTGGCCGCCTTGCTGCTGGCCACCCTGCTGCTGGCCGTCCTGCTGCTGGTCGGGCTCGAGCTGAACGGGCTGGGCGCTTTCCTTGTCGCTGCGCTCGCTGTCGATCTGATTGCCCTGCTGCTGGTCCTTGCCGAGATTCTTGTCAGCCATGTAAGTGGCTCCTTTCGACCTTCTCCACAAATGAAGATGCAACGGCCATACCAGCGGCGCCGTTTGCAGAATTTGCAGCCGACGGGATATCGAGCGGTTACGAGCGAGCGCCGAGACGCGCGAGCGCCCATTCAGCGGCGTCACGCACGACCGGGTCCGAATCAGCGGCGGCGGCGCGAAGCGGAGCCTGTGCAGACCCCGCCTCCGCGCGCTCCGCGAGGACGAGCGCGGCGTTTCGGAGCAGGCCCGAACGCCCGGCACGCCGGATCGCAGTGCCGCGAAAGCGCTCGCGGAACGCTTCCGCGTCGAGCCCGAGGACGTCGGCGACGTCGGTGATCGCGCTCGGCCCCGCAAAGGCGGGCTCCCGCGAGGGCGGCGCCTTGCGGTTCCACGGGCAGACCTCCTGGCAGACGTCGCAGCCAAAGACCCAGCCGTCCAGCGATGCCCGCAAACTTTCGTCGATGGGCCCGCGGTGCTCGATCGTGAGGTACGAGATGCAGCGGCGCGCATCCAGCACGTACGGCGCGGCGAAGGCACGCGTGGGGCACGCGTCCAGGCACGCCGTGCACGTGCCGCAGCGATCGGGCACTCGCTCATCCGCCTCCAGCGCCGCGGTGGTGAGCACGAGGCCGATGAAGAAGTAGGAGCCGAGGGTGGGGATGATGAGATTGGCGTTCTTGCCGATCCACCCCAGGCCGGCGCGGGCGGCGAGGTCGCGCTCGAGCACGGCGCTGGTGTCGAGCGAGGCGCGGCTCTTCACGCCGCGGCCCGCCGCCTCCGTGACGAAATCGCGCAGCCGGTGCAGGCGGGGGCGCATCACCGTGTGGTAGTCGCGCCCGCGCGCGTAGCGGGCCACGGGGCGCGCGTC
>CAYQQT010000114.1:0-9220 GCA_964419375.1 uncultured bacterium | reverse complement strand
TGGCCAGCACCAGCGGCACCGGCACCACGGCCGTCACGTCGGCCGGCAGCCCCGCCGCACACCCCTCGAGCATCAGCGCCCCCAGCGGCCGCGCCAACGGCGCCCTGCCGTTGAACTTGAACGCATGGATCGCCTCTCTCATCGCTCCCGAGTAGATCGCCGCCGAGCGCGCCCAGTCGAACGCCGGAGGATGAACCCTGCAGGCCCCGCACAACCCGAATCGATCGGGGGCTCCGGCAACGAGTGAATCCCGCCGGGGGGCTTGGGGGCCCGTCTCGGGCCCCCATGTCGAAAAAAGAGGGTCGTCGCCACCGCCGGCATTGGTCGAACCGAAGTCGGGCATCGCATCGCCCCAGGCAGGATTCGTCGAATCAGAGTCGCGCTCCCCCTCGCCACGCGCCGGATTCTCACCATGCGAACGATCGAACCGTCCGAAGGGCAGGCCGCAGCGGTCGCACCACGGAGGCGTGATCCGCTCGATCGACTCCCAGCATGGGCCGCAGAGGGGATCGCGCCGCCCGGGACCCAGCGTGGCCTGGCATACGGGGCAGAGGGCCGGGAAGAGGAGATCGAGGGCGGCCACGGCCCACGCGCGCACGAGGGCGCTCAGCGGGTCTGCGAGGGGCGCAGCGTGTTCCAGCGATGGCACTGCGGACAGCGGTCCTGCCACATCGCCGCGCGCGTGCCGCATACGCGGCAGTGGTGCGGCCAGTCGAAGGCGTGTCCCAGGCGCAGGGCGCGCCGGTACTCCTCGAAGGCGTCACGCGTCTGCCCCCGGCGCTCGAAGACGGCACCGAGAAAGGCGTGCACCACGGGCAGGTCGGGCGCGCGCACCTCCAGCTTCTCGAACTGGTCGGCGGCCTCGTCCAGCATCTCGAGCTCGAAATACACGCGGCCGAGGGCCGCCGCGAGCGCGAGGTCGTCGGGGGCGCGCTCGGCGGCCGTGCGGTAGAGGCTGATCATCCGGCTCGGGCGGCCCTCCAGCCGGTACGCGCGCTCCAGCCGCGCGAGCAACGGCAGCGCCGGCTCCACCTCCACCGCGCGCTCCCACGTGCGCACCGCCTCGCGGTGATCGCCGGTGGCCTCGTAGGCGTCGCCGAGGGCGACGACGGCGGGCGTGAAATCGCGCTGCGCGCGCAACGCCGACTTGAAGTGGCCGATGGCGGCGGGGGCACGGCCGCGGGCCAGCTCGAGGCGGCCCAGCTCGTAGTACCCGACGGCGAGCCATTCGTGCTCCGCCGCGCGGTCGCCGGGAGGTACGAGGGCCACCAGCTTTTGCTGGGTCGCCACCGCCTCGTCCCAGTCGCGCGTCTCGATGGCGATATCACGCAGCGCGCGCAGGGCGGAGGTGTTGGCGGTCCACCGCTGCAGGACGTAGCGATACAGCGTGCGCGCCTCGTCGACGTGACCGTCGGCCTGCGCCTCACGCGCGCGACGGATCGATTCGGCGGCCTGCGGATCTCCCTCGCCGGTGAGCAGCGCCGGCTGTCCGCTCAGAACACGCAGGGCGGAGCGGGCGACGGCGAGGAGCGAGTCAAGCATGGGGGTGGAGTGCGCGAGGAAAGGGCGGGAGGGAGGAGGTCGGAGGCACGGCGCGGCCGGCGGCTATCCGGTGGCCAGGCGTTCCTCTTCCTCCACGATCCGCTGGCAGTCGATGCAGTGCTTGGCAAAGGGTAGCGCGTCGAGGCGCTTGTCCGCGATGGCCTCGCCGCAGCGCTCGCAGGTGCCGAAGGAGCCGTCGTCGATTTTCTGCAGGGCGGCCACGACCTCGCGAAGCAGCTCGCGGTTGCCGTTGCCCAGCTCGAAGAAGAATTCCCGGGTGTAGGCGGTGTTCGCCTGGTCGCCCAGATCCTTGATGGAGTCGTCTTCCTGATCCTTGCCGTAGATCGCGGTCCGTCCGACCTCGTCCGCGAGCTGCCGGTGCTTCTCGAGCAGGCGCTTCTTGAACTGCGCCAATCGATCCTTTCTCATTGCTATTCCTCGTCGCGGCGAATTGCCGTACGCTAGCACGCACCCCCGGATCTCGCAAGACGCGAGTCACGCACCGTCGACGGGAAGCAACGGCGCGTCGCCCCACAGCCGCTCCAGCGCGTAATAGGCGCGCGTGTCCTCGAGAAACACGTGCATGAGGACGTCCCCGTAGTCGAGCAGCAGCCATCCGCTCTCCGCCTGCCCTTCCGCGTGCAGCGGGCGCGAGCCCTCGTCCTTCAGCTCGTCGCGGATGGCGTCGGAGATCGACTTGACGTGGGGCGTGGAGCGGCCGCTGCACACGAGAAAGTAATCGGCCACGGAGGAGAGCCCCTGCACGTCGAGCACGACGAGATCGATCGCCTTCTTGTCGAGGGCGGCCCGCGCCGCCCGTTGCGCCTTGCGCGCAGCAGTGGGACGCGCCATCAGGCTCCCTCGCGGTACAGCCCGCGGGTGGCGATGTGGTCGATGACGGCGGGCGGCAGGCGATACGCCAGCGAGCGCCCCTCGCGCACCCGCCGTCGCAGGTCGGAGGCCGAGATGGGCAGCGAGGGCGCGTGCGCGACGAGCACGCCGCTCGGCGGGGGCATCCCTCCCGTGGCGCTCACGAAGCCGCCCGTGATACCGATCTCGCGCAGCACCTTCTGCGCCGCCGCGCTCTCGGTGTCGAAGGCGCTGCCCGCGCGCGGCACGATCACGAGCCGCGCGAGCTGCGCGATGCGCGCGGGCTCGCGCCACGTGAGGAGGTCGAGGAACGTCTCCGAGCCCACGAGGAGGAACAGCTCGTCGCCCGCCCGCCGCAGCTCCTCCAGGGTGTCCACCGTGTACGAGGGGCCGGCGCGGCGCAGCTCGACGTCGGACACGGCCAGGTGCTCATGGCCCGCGATGGCGAGGCGCACCATCGCGAAGCGGTCGGCCGCGGGCGCCAGGTGCGCGGCGGGCTTGTGGGGCGGATGGGCGGCGGGCACGAAGAGGACGCGGTCGACGGCGACCAGCTCGACGATCTCATCGGCCAGCAGCAGATGGCCGTAGTGGACGGGGTTGAACGATCCGCCGAAGACGGCGACACGCGCCAACGGTTATTCCCGCACCTGGCCGTCGCCCTGCACGACGAACTTGGTGGTCGTCAGCTCCCGCACCCCCACCGGGCCGCGCGCGTGCACGCGCGACGTCGAGATGCCCATCTCCGCGCCCATGCCGAACTGGTTGCCGTCGAGGAGCCGGGTGGAGGCGTTGACGAGCACGCCCGCCGCGTCCACCTCGCGGGTGAAGCGCCGCGCGCGCGCGAGGTCGTTGGTGACGATCGCCTCTGCGAGGCCGGAGCCGTGCCGGCGAATGTGCGCGATCGCCTCGTCGAGCCCGTCCACCACGCGAATGGCCAGGATGAGATCCAGGTACTCCTCGTCCCAGTCGGCGGCGATGGCGGGCCGCGCGCCCGGCACGAGGGCCACCGTGCGCGGGCAGCCGCGCAGCTCCACGCCCGCCTCCGACAGCCGCGCGGCCACCGCGGGCAGGAAGCGCGCGGCGACGGCGGCGTCCACGAGGAGCGTCTCCAGCGCGTTGCACACGGAGGGGCGGTGCGTCTTGGCGTTCAGCACGATGGCGGTCGCCATCTCGAGATCGGCGCCGCCGTCGACGTAGACGTGCACGACGCCCTTGTCGTGCTTGAGCACGGGCACGCGCGACCGCTCGGAGACGTAGCGCACGAACTCCTCCCCGCCCCGCGGGATGATGAGGTCGAGGGCGCGGTCCTGCTCCAGCATGACGCCCACCGCGTCCCGGTCCGGCACGTCGATGAACTGGATGGCCTCCGGCGGCGCCCCCGTCTTCTCCATCGCCTTCGCAAGCACGGCCACGATGAGGCCGTTGGACTCGATGGCTTCGCTGCCGCCGCGCAGCAGCACGGCGTTACCGGACTTCACGCAGAGGCCGGCGGCGTCGGCGGTGACGTTGGGACGCGATTCGTAGATGAAGCCGATGACCCCGAGGGGCACGCGCACCCGCGAGATCTCGATGCCGTTCGGCCGCCGCCACGACTCCACCACGTCGCCCACGGGGTCGGGCAGCGCCGCGATCTGGCGCAGGCCGGCGGCCATCTCCTCGATGCGGCCCTCCGTGAGCGTGAGGCGGTCCAGGAAGGCGCGCGTGAGGCCCTTGGCGCGCGCGCGCTCGAGGTCGGCACGGTTGGCCTCCAGCAGCGCGGCGGTCTTTTCCTCCACTCCGCGCGCCATCTGGACGAGGGCGTCGTTCTTCACCTTCGTCGACGCGAGCGCGAGCAGGTGCGCCGCCTCGCGCGCCGCGCGCGCCTTGCCTTCCACCAGCTTCCTGACGTCCATGCCCGCTCCCTGGCCCGAGGCGGCTCCCGCCTCAGAGAATGACGAGATTGTCCCGGTGAATCACTTCGTCGAAGCTCTTGTACCCCAGCCGCGCCTCGATCTCACGCGTCTTGGCGCCGAGGATGGTGCGCAGCTCGTCGGCGTCGAAGTTCACGAGGCCCCGGGCGAACTCTCTCCCGTCGCCGTCGGCGACGAGATCCACCACCGCCCCCGACGCGAATTCGCCGTCGACCCGCACCACGCCGGAGGGCAGAAGGCTGCGCCCATCCCGAGTTAATGCCTGCCGCGCCCCGCCGTCAACCGCGAGACGTCCCTGCGGCGCCACCGCAAAGGCGATCCACCGCTTGCGCGCGCCGAGGCGGTCGGCCCGGGGCGCGAAGTACGTGCCGACGGGGTCGCCCTTCAGAATGCGCGCGAGCACCCCGCGCTCGTGGCCGCTCGCGATGACCATCGGCACCCCGGAGGCGGCCGCCTTCTGCGCCGCCTGCAGCTTGGTCGCCATGCCGCCCACGGCGCCCACGCCCGTCCGGCGCCACACGAGCCGCTCGATGTCTTCCGTGATGGCGTCCACCGTGTCCAGCTTCCGCGCCCCGGGATCGGAGGCGGGATCGGCCGTGTACAGGCCATCGACGTCGGTGAGGAGCACCAGGAGGTCGGCCTCGATGAGAGAGGCCACGAGCGCGCTCAGGTTGTCGTTGTCACCGACCTTGATCTCCTCCACCGCCACCGTGTCGTTCTCGTTGACGATGGGGAGCACGCCGAACTTCAGGAGGGCGAGCAGCGTGTTGCGCGCGTTCAGGTAGCGCGCGCGGTCGCCCACGTCCTGCGCGGTGAGCAGCACCTGGCCCACGAGCATGCTGTGACGCTTGAAGGCCATCTCGTAGTGCCACATGAGCGCCGACTGCCCCACCGCCGCCGCCGCCTGCTTCTCCGGAATCGAGCGCGGGCGCTGCGGCAGCGCCAGGCGCGCCATGCCGGTGGCGATGGCGCCGGAGGTGACGAGCACGATCTCGCGGTGTTCGCGCACGGCCCCGATGTCGTCGGCGAGAGCGGCGATGCGGTCGGGATCGGGTCCCACATCGGGCGCGGTCACGAGGCCGGTGCCCACCTTCACCACCAGCCGCCGGATGCGGCCTAGCTGGCGGCGCGCAGCCATCCCGCGTCCTCGAGCCCCGCGGCCACGGCGCGCAGGAGCTCGGGCAGGCCCCGCCCGGTGACGGCGGAGATCTTGTGCAGCGGCACCTGCGCCTGCGCGCAGT
Organism: uncultured bacterium; assembly: GCA_964419375.1. Taxonomy (GTDB): domain Bacteria; phylum Methylomirabilota; class Methylomirabilia; order Rokubacteriales; family CSP1-6; genus JBBDXO01. Next base: position 3,657 of record CAYQQT010000114.1, on the reverse strand, counting down.
ACCGCCCGATGCGCGCCACCGCCTCCGTGACGTCGTCGCCGGCGCCCGCCGACTCGAAAAGGTCGGCCTTGTTGAGCACGACGAGCTGCGGGCGCGCCGCCAGCTCGCTCGAGTACGCGGCCAGCTCCGCATTGATGACGTGCAGGTCCTCGAGGGGGTCGCGGCCCGTGTTGGGGTCCGGATCGAGCATGTGCAGGAGCAGCCGCGTGCGCTCCGTGTGGCGCAGGAACTGGTGGCCGAGGCCCTTGCCCTCCGCCGCGCCCGGGATCAGCCCGGGCAGGTCGGCGATGACGAAGGAGCGCTCGACGTCCACGCGCACGATGCCGAGCGTGGGCGCCAGGGTCGTGAAGGGATAGTCGGCGATCTTCGGCTTGGCCGCCGACAGGCGCGAGACGAGCGTGGACTTGCCCGCGTTGGGGAACCCGATCACGCCCACGTCCGCGAGAAGCTTCAGCTCCAGATGCAGCCACCGCTCCGGGCCGGGGCGGCCGAGGTCCGCGCGCCGCGGCGCCTGGTTCGTGGACGACGAGAAGCGCGCGTTGCCGCGACCGCCGCGCGAGCCGCGCACGGCGAGGATGCGCTGGCCGGGGGTGGTGAGATCGCCGAGGTGCTCGCCGGTGGTGCGGTCCTTGATCACAGTGCCGAGTGGCACCCGGAGCACGAGGTCGTCGCCGCCCGCGCCCGCGCAGTTGGCGCCCTGCCCGTGCTGGCCGCGCTCGGCGTGGTAGTGGCGCTTGTAATGGAAGTCGAGGAGCGTGGTGAGGGCGGGATCGGCCTCCAGGTACACGGAGCCGCCGCTGCCGCCGTCGCCGCCGTCGGGACCGCCGCGGGGGACGAACTTCTCACGGCGGAAGCTGACGCAGCCAGCGCCGCCGTCGCCGCCCTTCACGAAAACATCGATCTCGTCGACGAACACGGCGGGCTAGCGCGGGCCCGGGACTCGCCCGCGGGCGATCAGGCCTGGGAGGCGTTGATGCTGATGTAGCGCTTGTCGCCCTTGCGCTCGAACTTCACGTAGCCGTCGATCTTCGCGAAGAGCGTGTCGTCGGAGCCGAGGCCGACGTTGAGGCCGGGGTTGAAGCGGGTGCCGCGCTGGCGGACAAGGATGCTGCCGCCGGTGACGAACTGCCCCCCGAAGCGCTTGATCCCGAGCATCTGCGGATTCGAATCCCGGCCGTTGCGCGAGCTGCCGACGCCTTTCTTGTGAGCCATTGCTTAGACCTCGATCTTGGTGATGCGCACCGTGGTGGCCGCCTGCCGGTGGCCCCGGTTGCGCCGGTAGTTCTTGCGCCGCTTGAACTTGACGACCGACACCTTCTTGCCGCGCCCGTGCCCGACCACTTCGCCCGACACCTTGGCCGACTTCAGCTTGTCCGGAGCGGAGATCACGTCGCCGTCGCGGTTGACGAGCAGGACGGAGGTGAACTGGATCGCGGAGCCCTTGTCACCGGCCAGCTTCTCCACCGAGATGACCTGGCCCGTGGCCACGCGGTACTGCTTGCCTCCGGTTGCAATGACGGCTTCCATGGACGTCAGACCTTTCCTATCGACAATAGTGGCGAGCGTTTATAAGACCACAGAGGGCCCGCCGGCGTCAACTTGGGGCGCCTCACGCGGCGCCCAGATAGTCGGCGAGGCGCTTGCGCACGAAGAGACGCGAGCGGTGCACGCGCGACTTGACCGCGGGCAGGCTGATGCCGAGCGACTCCGCGATGTCGGGGTTCGACAGCCCTTCCACGTCGTGCAGGACGAGGGCCGTGCGGTAGTCGGCGGGCAGGGCGTCGATGGCCTCCTCCAGGACGTGGCGCAGCTCGCCCTGCAGCGCCCGCTCGTCCACCCGATTGGACCAGTCGTCCATCGGCTCGAAATGGCGGCCGTCCCCGTCGAGCGACGGCAGCACCTCGTCCATCGCGATCTCGCGCGACCGCTGCTTGCGCGTGCGCAGCTTCTGGTAGGCGGAATTGGCCGCGATGCGGTAGAGCCAGCTGCCGAAGGCCGACTCGCCCTTGAAGGAGTCGATCTTGCGCGCCGCCGTCCACAGCGCGTCCTGCGCCGCCTCCTCGGCATCCTCCCTGGAGCCGGTGATGCGCATGGTGAGGCGGTACACGCGGTCGCCGAAGCGCTCCACGAGCCGCTCCGTGGCGTCGGGCTCTTGCCGCCGCAGCGCCTCCACGAGCTCGGCGTCGGCGTCCACCCGCGCCCCTTCCACCGCGCTCATCGCGCCACCTCGTACAGGGCGAGATAGCCCTTCAGCTCGCTCACGCACTGCTCCATGACGCCGATGTCCTTCGTCACCTTGGACAGCAAGATCGCCCCTTCGAGGGAGGCTACGAGGAAGTGCGCGACCGCCTCCGGCCGGCACGCCTCCGTGACCTCGCCGCGGCGGCGTGCCTCCGTGAGCACGGCGCTCAGCCGCTGCCGCCACGAGTTGAAGACCGTCGCCAGCCGCGCGCGAAAGCCCTCGTGCACGTCCGACAGCTCGGAGGCGAGGTTGCCCATCACGCAGCCTCCCACGCAGTTGCGCTCGCGCTGCGCGTGCAGCGCCCTGTCGAGGAAGCAGCGGATCTGCGCCAGGGGCGGCGTGGCGGGATCGGAGAAGCACGGCTCCAGCGCGCGCTCGAGAAAGGCGGTGACGATGCCCTCGAGCATCGCGTAGCCGAGCTCTTCCTTGCTCTTGAAGTGGTAGTAGAAGTTGCCCTTCCCCACGCCGCTCTCGCGCAGCACGTCGTCGAGCGACGTGGAGTTGTAGCCGTGCACGGAGATCAGCCGCGTGGCCGCGAGCAGGATGGCCTCCCGCGTGGCGCGGGCATCGCGCGGGCGGCTCGAAGGAACGGGGGCCTTTGTCGTCATGTACCAACCAGTCGGTACACACCGTACTCCCTCGAACACAGATGGTCAACCATCTATGGCTGGCTCACGTCGTCGCCTCAGGAAGCGTGTGCCAGGGTGCCGGCACTAACAATTGCGATCGTTTACTTCCGGCGACACATACGGTACAAATATGGTGCTTCTACCAAATAAAGGAGGTCTTTCATGCCACGACCAAAGGGTACCCCGAATCGAAGTCCTCGCGAACTTATCGCTGAAGCACGGCGTCTCGCCGAAAAAGCGAAGCTCAAGATGAGGCTGGAGAAACTCAAATCTAAATAGCCTAGGAGGGTCGGATGCCTGACTATCTAACCGCCTACTGTCCGGCGTCCTGCAAGGTGAAGACAAAACACATCATCAGTGCCGACGACAAGAAGATCACCTGCAGGAGCTGCGGTAACACGCGCGACTACAAGTAGCGACCGGATGTGCAGAATGATCCCGAGGTGATGGAATGCGACAGGTACTGATTTACCCCGGCGAGGACGGCTACTGGATTGCGGAATGCCCGAGCCTGCCCGGCTGCATCAGCCAAGGCACGACGAGAGAGGAAGCGATCCTCAACATCAGGGAAGCGATTCGCGGATATATCGCTGCGCTTGAGGACGACAAGCTTCCAGTACCACTGGAGCGATTTGAGGCCTTGATCGTAGCCGTATGACCAAGCTGCCGTCCGTATCCGGCCGTGACTGCGCAACGGCTCTCGGACGGGTGGGCTTCTACCAGAAGCGGCGAGAAGGCAGTCACATGATCCTTCGGCGCGATCAACCCTTCACCCAGGTCGTGGTT
>CAYQQT010000113.1:0-9312 GCA_964419375.1 uncultured bacterium | reverse complement strand
GCTAGGCGCCGAGGAAGAGAGGAGTGAGGCGTAGGCCGCCTACGCCGCAGCGACGAACGACGAGGCAACGACGCAGATGCGCCGTTCTCGTCGGCCCCGCACAACCTAGTGCCGAAGCAACTCGCGAGGCAGGTTGCGGCGGTCCAGCGGCCCCAGCGTCGTCAGCGCCAACCGCTCCTCGTCCAGCAGCTCGCTGATCAACGCCTGCACCTCCTCGTGCTTGACCCCGTCGATGGCCGCCAGCACGGCGTCCATCGTGAGGAAGGAGCCGAGCTGCAGCTCGTGCTGGGCGAGGCGGTACATCCGGCTGGAGGTCGATTCCAGCGACAGCATGAGACTGCCCTTGATATGGTCCTTGGCGCGCCGCAGCTCCTCCTCCGTCACCCCCGACTTCTTGAGATCGCGCAGCTCCTTGAGGGTGGACTTGAGCACCTTGGAGAAGTTCTGCGCCTCGGTGGCGGCGTAGAGGTACAGCGTGCCCGTGTCGCAGAACGACTGCACGCCGGAGTGGATCGAGTACACGAGGCCCTGGCGCTCCCGCACCTCCTGGAACAACCGCGACGAATTGCTGCCCCCGATGACGTCGTTGAGCAGGTAGAGCGCGTACCGCTCGGGCGCCGCGTGGTGCAGGCCCGGGAAGCCCATCACGAGGTGCACCTGCTCGAGCGTCTTGTGCACGATGTTGACGCTCGGCGTGATGCCGGCGGGCTCCTCGTGGCGCGCGGCGGCGGGATGGCTGAAGCCGTTGAAGCCGCGCCCGAAGAGGTCCACCACCTGCTCGTGCGTCACGTTGCCGGCCACCGCGATGATGATCCGGGGCGGCACGTACTCCTCCGCGAAGTGCGCCGCGATGGTGTCCCGGCTGAAGCCGTTGACGAGGTCGACGGTGCCGATGATGGGCCGGCCCAGCGGATGCCCGGCCCACACCTGCGCCGCGAAGAGGTCGTGGATCACGTCGTCCGGCGTGTCCTCCACCATCTTGATCTCCTGGAGGACGACGGACTTCTCGCGCTCGATCTCGTCGGCGTTGAACAGGGGGTGCAGCAGGATGTCGGTGAGCAGGTCCACAGCGAGCGGCAGGTGCTCGTCGAGCACCCGCACGTAGAAGCAGGTGTGTTCCTTGTCGGTGAAGGCGTTCTGCTGCCCTCCCACCGAGTCCATCGTGCGGGCGATCGCCTCCGCGCTGCGGGTGGCGGTGCCCTTGAACACGAGGTGCTCGATGAAATGGGAGATACCGCCCCGGCTCTCCGGCTCGTGGCGGGAGCCGGTCTCGACCCACACGCCCACCGCCACCGAGCGCACGTGCGGCATCCGCTCCGTGATGACACGGATGCCGTTCGGCAGCACGCTCTTACGGTAGCCTTCGTCAGTCACGCGCCATGCCCCGCTACTCCCGCGGGGGATTCGCCGCCTGCGGGTTCTTGATCTTTTCCTTGTCGGCGAGTGCGGGCTGCTCGCGCAGCGCCATCTTGCGTGACAACCGCATCTTGCCGTTGCCGTCGATCTCGATGACCTTCACCAGCACCTCGTCGCCCTCGGTGAGCACGTCCGTCACCGCGCGGATGCGCGATTCCGCGATCTGCGAGATGTGCAGCAGCCCGTCCGTGTTCGGGATGACCTCCACGAAGGCGCCGAACTCGGTGATCTTCCGCACCTTGCCGAGATAGATCCGGTCCAGCTCGACCTCGCGACAGATGTCTTGAATCATCCCGAGTGCTTTCTGGACCGATTCATTGTCGGGGGAGAAGATGGTGACGCGGCCGTCGTCCTCCACGTCGATCTTGGCGCCGGTCGCTTCCTGGATGCCCCGGATCACCTTGCCGCCGGGGCCGATGATCTCCCGGATCTTCTCCGTGCGGATCTTGATGGTCACGAAGCGCGGCGCGTACGGCGACATCTCCGGGCGCGGCTTCTCCAGCGCTTCGCGCATCTTGCCGAGGACCGCCAGCCGCGCCTCGCGCGCGTTCTGGAGCGCCGTGCGCATGATGTCGATCGACACGCCCCGGATCTTGCTGTCCATCTGCAGGGCGGTGATGCCCTTCTCGGTGCCGGCCACCTTGAAGTCCATGTCACCGTAGTGGTCCTCGGTGCCCATGATGTCGGTGAGGATGCCGTACTTGTCACCCTCCTTGACGAGGCCCATCGCGATGCCGGCCACGTGCGCCTTGAGCGGCACGCCCGCGTCCATCAGCGCGAGGGAGGCGCCGCACACGCTCGCCATCGAGGAGGAGCCGTTGGACTCGAGGATGTCGGACACCACCCGGATCGTGTACGGGAACTCTTCCTTGGGCGGCAGCACCGCCTCCACCGCCCGCTCCGCGAGCGCGCCGTGACCGATGTCGCGCCGCGAGGGGGAGCCGAAGCGGCGCACCTCGCCCACGGAGAACGACGGGAAGTTGTAGTGGAGCATGAAGTTGCGGTACGACTCGCCTTCCAGCGACTCGATCTTCTGCTCGTCCGACTTCGTGCCGAGGGTGGCCGACACGAGCGCCTGCGTCTCGCCGCGCGTGAACAGCGCCGAGCCGTGGGAGCGCGGCAGGTATCCCGTCTCGATCGAGATGGGACGGATCTCGTTCACCTTGCGGCCGTCCACGCGCAGCCCCTTGTCGACGATGAGGCGGCGCACCTCGGCGCTCTCGACCTCCTCGAAGGCGGCGCGCACGGCGCCCTTCTTGGTCTCGTCGGCGCCGACGGCGGCCGTCACCTCGTCGAACACCCGGCTCACCGCCTCCGCGCGCTCGTGCTTGCCGTGGATCTGGAAGGCCGCCTGCAGCTTTGCTGCGGCCAGGTCACGCACGCGCGCGGCGAGCGCCTGGTCCTTGCCCGCGTTGGGGTCGAACGTCCAGCGGGGCTTGGCGGCCTTGGCGGCGAGATCCTTCTGGATCTTCGTCAGCCGCTTGCACTCCGCGTGGCCGAAGGCGATCGCCTCCAGCATCACGTCCTCCGACACTTCCTTGGCGCCCGACTCCACCATGAGCACCGCGTCCTCGGTGCCGGCGATCACGAGCTCGAGGCTCGAGGCGAGCTGCTGGGCCGTGGTCGGATTAGCGACGAACTTGCCGTCCACCTGCCCCACGCGCACCGCGCCCACCGGCCCATCGAACGGGATGCCGGACAGGCAGAGGGCCGCGGAGGCGCCGTTGATGGCGAGCACGTCAGGATCGTTCTCCGGGTCGCCGGAGATCACGAGGCAGATGACCTGGACCTCGTTGCGGAAGCCGTCCGGGAACAGCGGCCGGATGGGCCGGTCGATGAGGCGGGAGGTCAGGGTCTCTTTCTTGACCGGCGCCCCTTCGCGCTTGAAATAGCCGCCGGGGATGCGGCCGCCCGCGTACGCGCGCTCGCGGTACTCGACCGTGAGCGGGAAGAAGTCCTGGGCTTCCTTGGCGCTCTTGGCGGCCACGGTGGTGCAGAGCACCATGGTGCCGCCGTAGCGGACGACGACGGCGCCGTCGGCCTGCTTGGCGACCTTACCGGTCTCGATGGAAAGGGCGTGCCCATTGATGTCGGTCTGTACGATGTGGCTCAAGTGATTTGTCCTCGGGGGCCGACCGCGCTGCGATCGACGCCATGTGTGGCGAGCGGCGTGACACCCCGCTCTGGGGCCCCCGGGTTCAATCCGTCCGAGGACCAACCGTTGTGAGATGAACAGACCATCGTCAGCGGCGGATACCCAGCTTTTCGATGATCGTGCGATACCGTTCCGACTCCTTCTTCTTCAGGTAATCGAGCAAGCCGCGGCGCTTGCCGATCATCATCAGGAGCCCGCGCCGCGAGTGATGGTCCTTCGCGTGAGCCTTGAAGTGCTCCGTGAGATAGGTGATGCGCTCGGAGAGCAGTGCGATCTGGACCTCGGGCGACCCCGTGTCGCCTTCGTGCGTCTTGAATTGCTCGATCAGACTCTTCTTGCGGTCGACGGCAAGCGGCATGCGGTGGGTTCCTCCAATCGCCACGCTCCAGAGACGCATCCCCGGTGCGGGTTCAAAAAACCTTTTCTGTTCAGCAGATAGCGGATAGTACCACGCGTCCTCCCGGCAGTAAAGCCGGGCTCCTACCGCCGCGCCCTCGCCTCTCTGATGTCCTCGGCGATCTGCGTTTTCAGCTCCTCGACGGAGGCGAACTTGCGCTCCGGGCGCAGGCGCTCCCGGAAGCGCAGGACCACGTGGCGGCCGTACATATCGCCAGAGAAATCGAGGACATGCGCCTCCATCGTGATGGTCGCTTCCCCGAACGTCGGGCGCACGCCGATGTTGACGACGGCGTGGCGGGCGGCCCCGGCCAGGAGCAGGTCGCACCCGTAGACGCCGGCCGGCACGAGGACGGGCCGGTCGGGCTGCACGTTGGCGGTCGGAAAGCCGAGGGTGCGGCCGCGGCCGGCGCCGTGGACGACGGTGCCGCCCACGGAGTAGGGGCGGCCGAGGAACCGCGTCGCCACCGCGACGTCGCCCCGCTGCAGCGCCGCGCGCACTTCGGTGGAGGAGACGGGCACGCCGTCGATCTGCAGCGGCGGCACCACGTGCGCGCGCAAGCCGAGGCGCTCGCCCAGGCTCTCGAGCATGGCGGCATCACCGCGAGCGCCGCGGCCGAAGCGATGATTGAAGCCGACCACCACTTCCCTCGCCCTCAGGCGCTCCACGAGCACGTCCTTCACGAACGCCTCCGGCTCCATCGCCGCCAGCGCGCGCGTGAACGCGATCACCACGGCGCCGTCGAGACCCGTCTCCGCCATGAGGTCGAGCCGCTCCGGAATGGTGGTGAGGGGGACGGGGGCGCGCTCCGGCTGCAGGACCTCCATTGGGTGAGGATCGAAGGTGCACGCGAGCGCCTGCACGCCGAGCGCGCGCGCACGCGAGACGGCGGCGCCGAGAATCGCGCGGTGCGCGAGGTGCACGCCGTCGAACACGCCGAGCGCAACCACACTCGGCGCGCTGTCAGGCGGGTAGGACTCGAGTCCCCGAACGATCCGCATTGAGCAGGCGCACGGGCCTGACCCGCGTGCCACCGGCCTCGACCTCGCCGACACCGAGGAGCGTGCCCACGTTCTCGTGGACGCGCACGAAGCGAGCCCGCGACCCCGCAGGCGCCGGCACGTCGACGGGCTGGCCGTGCACGAACCGGCGAACCTCCTCGGCGTCGAGATGGATGGCCGGCCACGCCGCGAGGGCCGACTCCGGCGCCAGCACGCGCGCCCACAGCGCGTCCGCGCCCTGCTGCGTGAGATCGTGCCAGCTCACGGCTGTGCGCGCGTCGAAGCGCCCGACCCGGGTCCGCGCAAGGCGCTCCACCGCCGCCCCGCAGCCGAGGGCCGCGCCGAGGTCGCAGGCGAGGACCCGCACGTACGTGCCCTTACCGCACACGATACGCACCACCGCACTCGTCTCACCCACCTCGTCCACCGTCATGGAGTGCACCACGACTTCGCGCGGCGCCCGATCGACCTCCATGCCTTCGCGGGCGAGGTCGTACAGCCGGCGCCCCTCGTGGTGCACGGCGGAATACATCGGCGGCACCTGCATGAGCCGTCCCGTCAGCGGCCGGCACGCCGCTTCGAGCCGCTCGCGCGTGAGCGTGGGCACGGGGGCCGTGGCGACCACGCGGCCGCTGAGGTCATGGGTGTCGGTGGTGACGCCGAACCGGATGGTGGTCACGTACTCCTTGTCCTGGTCCATCAGGTACGGCATGAGCTTCGTCGCCTCGCCGATGAGGATGGGCAGCACGCCCGTGGCGGGCGGATCGAGGGTGCCCGCGTGGCCGACGCGGAGCACGCCGAGGCGGCGCCGGACGAGGGCCACCGCGTCGAACGAGGTGACGCCGGACGTCTTGTCGAGGACGAGGACGCCGGAGATCACCGGGGTGCCGCGTCCGCGATCGCCGCCCGCACCGCCGCCAGCACCTCGCCGGTGACCCGATCCAGGCCGCCTTTAACCGTGCAGCCGGCGGCGTTGACGTGGCCGCCGCCGCCGAAGCGGCCCGCGATCCGGTTGACGTCGACGTCGCCCTTGCCGCGCAGGCTGACCTTGACGGAGTCGCCGATCTCGCGCAGGAAGCACGCGACGCGCACGGAGCGGATGGAGCGCGGGTAGTTCACCAGCTCCTCGGACTCGATGAATGACTCCGGCACTGCGCCCGCCGGCAGCGCCAGCCACGCGAGCCGGCCGTCGTCGCTGACCTGGATGCGGGACAACGTCGCGCCCAGGAATCCGAGCGAGTCCGCCGCCCGCCGCTCGTAGAGCGCCGACGACACCACCGCCGGCTCTGCCCCTGCGGCGACGAGCTCTGCCGAGATCCGAAACGTTTCCGGCGTCACATTCGAATACCGAAAGGAGCCGGTGTCGGTGTGGATGGCCGTGAAGAGGTTCGTGGCCATGGCGGGCGTGAGCTTCACGCCGAGGCCGACGAGCAGCCGATAGACCATCTCGCCCGTGGCCGCCGCCGAGACGTCGATCCAGTTCACGTGGCCGTAGCGGCGGTTGTCGGGATGGTGGTCGATGTTCACGATCGTCGTCGACGCCGCGCGCGCCTGGTCGATCAGGCCCTGGGTGCGGTCGTGATTCGGACAGTCCGTGAGCACGGCCACGTCGAAGGCGGACTCGATCGACCTCAGCACGCGGTAGCGCTCGACGCCGGGCAGGAAATCGAGGGCGCCGGGGGCGGGATGCGGCCCTCCGTACACGACCGTCCACCCGCGCGCGTCGAGGGCGAGCCCCAGCGCCAGGAGCGTCCCGAGCACGTCGGCGTCGGGATGGACGTGGCCGAGCATGAGCGCACGGCCCGGCGTACGTTCAAAAGGCGCCCGCACCTCCGCCGGCACCGCGGGCGCGCTCACGCGCCGTCCTCGGGCTGCACCTTCTTGAGCAGCGACTGGATCTTCGCCGCGTGCTCCATGGAGCGGTCGGGACGGAAGTCGAGGTCGGGCGTGACGCGCAGGTCGAGGTGCTGGCGCAGCCAGTTCCGGATGAAGCCGCGCGCGCTGCCGAGCGCGGCCATCGATCCCGCCCACTGCTTGTCGTCCCCGAGCACGGACACGAAGATCTTCGCCACGCGCAGATCCTTCGACGTCTCCACGTCGGTCACGGTCACGAAGCCGAGGCGGGGATCCTTCAGCTCGCGCTGCAGGACGGCCGACACTTCCTCCTTGATGAGCTGGTTGACGCGATCGAGCCGCTTGCCCTGCATCAGAGAATCTCCACGGCCGTCTCGATGACCTGGCCCTCGACGTTGTCCTCGATGTAATCCATGGCCTTGGAAACCACTTCGTTGGCATGCCGGGCGTCGGAGGAGACGTAGACGACGGCGAGGGTGGCGCGCTGCCACATGTCCTGGTGGTCGACCTCGGCCACGGAGCACTCGAACTTCGCGCGCACGCGCTCCTTGAGGCCCCGCAGCACGTGGCGCTTGCCCTTCAGGGAGCCGACGTCCGGAAGGTGGAGCTCCACCATTCCCAGCGCCACGCGCGCAGCCGACACGGCAATGCAAGCGGCGCGGACGCTACAGCGTGCGCGCCACTTCCTCGGTCGTGAACGCCTCGAGGGTGTCCCCGGGCTGGATGTTGTTCACGCCCTCCACGCCGATACCGCACTCGAGCCCGGCGAGCACCTCGCGCACCTCGTCCTTGAAGCGCTTGAGCGAGCCCACGGTGCCCTCGCCCACGACGGTGTCCCCGCGCTTGACGCGGATCTTCGACACGCGCACGACCTTGCCTTCCATCACGTAGGAGCCGCAGATGGGGCCGAGCTTCGAGATGTTGAAGATCTGGCGTACCTGCGCGCGGCCGTGCACGGTCTCGCGGATCTCGGGGGCGAGCAGGCCCGCGAGGGCGGCCTTGAGGTCGTTCACCGCCTCGTAGATGACGTTGTAGTTGCGCACGTCCACGCCGTTGGCCTGCGCCTGGCTCGTCGCCTTCGGCTCCGATTTGACGTTGAAGCCGAGCACGATGGCGCCGGAGGCGGACGCGAGCATGACGTCGGACTCGTTGATGGCGCCCACGGAGCTGTGGATCACCTTGAGCTTGACCTCCTCCGTGGACAGCCGCTCCAGGGCGTCGGCCACCGCTTCCACCGACCCCTGCACGTCCGCCTTGAGGATGAGCCGCAGCTCCTTGATCTCGCCCGTCGCGATCTGCTTCTGCAGCCCTTCGAGCGTGATGCGCGTGGAGGCCTTGCCCTTCGCCTTCTCCCGGTCCGAGCGCATGTTGGCGATCTGCCTCGCCTTGCGCTCGTCGGAGACCGCCACCAGCACGTCGCCCGCGGAGGGCACGCCGCTGAGGCCGAGGATTTCGACGGGATCGGAGGGGCCCGCGCTCTTGACCTTCTTGCCGCTGGGATCGATGAGGGCGCGGATGCGGCCGGATTGCGAGCCCACCACGACGGCGTCGCCTTCCTTGAGGGTGCCGTTCTGGATGAGCACCGTGGCCACGGCGCCCCGCCCGCGGTCCAGCCTGCCCTCGATGATGACCCCCTTCGCGGCTCGATTGGGGTTGGCCTTCAGCTCGAGAATTTCCGACTGCAACGCCGTCATCTCCAGGAGTTGATCGATGCCCGTCCCCTTCTTGGCGGAGGTGGGCACGAAGATCGTCTGCCCGCCCCAGTCCTCCGGCACCAGGTTGAGGTTGGCCAGCTCGCGCTTGACGCGGTCGGGGTCCGCCTCGGGCTTGTCGACCTTGTTCACGGCGACGATGATCGGCACGTTGGCCGCACGCGCGTGGTTGACCGCCTCCTGCGTCTGGGGCATCACGCCGTCGTCGGCGGCGACGACGAGGATGACGATGTCCGTGGCCTGGGCGCCGCGCGCGCGCATGGCCGTGAACGCCTCGTGACCCGGCGTGTCGAGGAAGGTCACCTTACCGTGCGAGGTCATCACCTGGTAGGCGCCGATGTGCTGGGTGATGCCGCCGAACTCCTTGTCCGCGACCTTCGTCTTGCGAATGGCGTCCAGCAACGACGTCTTGCCGTGGTCGACGTGACCCATGACCGTCACCACCGGCGGCCGCAGCACCAGGTTGCCGGTGTCGGCGTCCTCCTCTTCGAGGACGTCACCCTCCACCGAGCGGATCTCGAGATCGACGTGGAACTTGTCGGCGACGAGCTTGGCGGCGGTGGCGTCGAGCAGCTCGTTCACGGTGGCCATGACACCCAGCTCGAGCAGCGCCTTGATCACCTCGCTCGACTTGCGGCGCATCTTTTCCGCCAGCTCCGCCACCGTCACGGATTCCGGCACGCGAACGACCTCGCGACGGATCTCGGCGGGCGGAGCCGTGAGCACCTCCGCCACCGGCACCTCGGCGGCGGCGGGACGGCGCGGCGCCTCCGGCGG
>CAYQQT010000112.1:0-9334 GCA_964419375.1 uncultured bacterium | reverse complement strand
CCGCCGCGCGGGCGAGGTGGCGGCGGCGCTGCGGGAGATCGGCGCGCTGCGCCGGCGGTTGCGCGCGCTTGCCATCGACGTCGCCCTCGATCTCCAATCGTTGCTGAAAAGCGGGGTGCTCACGCTGGCGACGCGGGCGCCGTGCCGCATCGGCTTCGCGCCGCGCTGGAGCCGCGAGCCGCTGAGCGCGCTCTTCCTGACCACGCGCGTGATTCCGCCCGCGGACGCGCGCCACGTGGTGGAGCAGTACCTCGCGGTGCTGGAGCCGCTGGGCGTGCGCGCGCCCGCCGTCGACTTCGGCGTCGCCGTGGACGCGGCGGCGGAAGCCCGCGTGGAGGAGCTCTTCGGCGGAGCAGGGCTCAAGCGGCAGGGCAGGCTCGTCGTGCTCAATCCCGGCGCCGGACGCGCCGACAAGCGCTGGCCGGTGGAGCGCTTTCGCGCGCTCGCCGAGCGGCTCGCGCACGAGGCGAAGGCCGCCGTGCTCATCGTGTGGGGTCCCGGCGAGCACGAGGCGGCGCGTGCCATCGCGGACGTGCGTAACCCGCGCCCCGTGCTGGCGCCGCCCACGAGCGTCACGGAGCTCATCGCCATCCTGCGGCGGGCGAGCGTCATGGTGGCGGCGGACACGGGTCCCCTTCATCTCGCCGCGGCCCTGCGCACGCCCTGCGTCGGCCTCTACGGACCCACCTCCGGCGTTCGTAATGGGCCCTACGGGGGCGGGCATCACGTGCTGCAGAGCCCCGACCGCTCCATGACGGGCGTGAGCGTGGCGTCGGCGTTCGAGGCGACGGCGGCGGCCCTGGGGGCGTGAGCATGGCGCGCCTGTCGGTGGTGATCGTGACGCTGAACGAGGAGGAGCGGATCCGCGCCTGCCTCGAGTCCGTGGCGTGGGCCGACGAGATCGTCGTGGTGGATTCGGAGTCGCAGGACAAGACGGTCCAGGTCGCGCGCGAGATGACCGACCACGTCCTCGTGCACCCGTGGCCGGGCTTCGCGGCGCAGAAGAACTTCGCCGTCGCGCAGGCGAGCGGGGAATGGATCCTGTCCCTCGACGCCGACGAGACGGTGTCATCCGCGCTGCGGGCGGACATCGAGCGCGTGCTGCGTAACCACGGCCGCGCCGCGGGGTACGCTCTGCCACGGCGCAATGTGTTCTGGGGGGCCTGGGTGCGCCACGGCGGCCTCTATCCCGACTGGCAGGTCCGGCTCTTTCGCGCTGGCCGCGGCACGTTTGGTCCGCGCGCGGTGCACGAATCGATCACCATCGACGGCCCGGTGGAGCGCCTTGCCGGTCACCTCGAGCACCGCAGCTACCGCGACGTCGAGGACTTCCTGGCGCGGGCCAACCGGTACTCGTCGCTGGCCGCCGAGGAGTGGGTGGCGAGCGGAAGGCGCGCGCGCACGAGCGATGTGATCACGCGCCCGCTGGGACGGTTCCTGTCGATGTACGTGGCGAAACGCGGGTTTCTAGATGGATGGAGAGGACTTCTTCTGGCGGCGCTGTATGCGTACTATGTGGCCATGCGTTCGGCCAAGGTGCTGGAGAAGGTGAGGGCGGGGAAGTAATGGCGACGAAAGAGCGTGTGCTGTCGGGCATGCGGCCAACGGGGAAGCTGCATCTCGGCAATTATCTGGGCGCCCTCGAGAACTGGGTGAAGATGCAGGACGGCTACGACTGCTTCTTCTTCGTCGCCGACTGGCACGCGCTCACGGACCGCAACGACGCCGAAGACGTGCCCACCAACACCATCGAGATGGTCGCCGACTGGCTGGGGGCCGGGCTCGATCCCGAGCGCAGCACCCTCTTCATCCAGTCCCTCGTGCCCGAGCACGCGGAGCTGCATCTCATCTTCTCGATGATCACCCCCGTGAGCTGGCTCGAGCGCGTGCCCACCTACAAGGAGCGCATCGAGCAGCAGGAGATCGTGTCGCCGTCGTACGGCCTGCTCGGCTATCCGCTGCTGCAATCGGCCGACATCCTCATGTACAAGGCCAAGTGGGTGCCCGTGGGCGTGGACCAGGTCCCGCACGTGGAGCTGACGAGGGAGGTCGCGCGCCGCTTCAACTCCGCCTTTCGCCCGGTGTTTCCCGAGCCCGCCGCCAAGCTGACGGAGATCCCGAAGGTGCCCGGCACGGACGGGCGGAAGATGTCGAAGTCCTACGACAACGCCATCTATCTGTCCGATAGCGCCGACACCGTACGCAAGAAAGTGCGGCCGATGATGACGGATCCCGCGCGCAAGCGGCGCACGGACCCCGGCCACCCGGACGTGTGCCCCGTGTTCGACCTCCACGAGATCTTCACGCCGCCTGCCGACCGCGACTACTGCGCCACCGGCTGCCGCACCGCCGGCATCGGCTGTCTCGACTGCAAGGACGTGCTGCTCACGCACATGCTGCCGCCGCTGGAGGCGATCCGCGAGCGCCGGCAGGCCTTCGCCGAGAAGCCCGACCTCATCGTGGACGTGCTGCACCAGGGCTCGCGCCGCGCCCGCGTGGCGGCCCAGGCCACCATGGAGGAGGTGCGCGCCGCCGTGCACCTGGCGCCATGAGCGACATTGAGGATGGGGGCCCCGACATGGCCCCCATACCCCCCAACGCTCGGCAGCGCCCCGGCAAAGCCGGGGCACTCCTCGGGGAGACGGTAGTCCAGTGAGCGCCGCCGACAACGGCACCACCACCGCGCCCGCCGCCGACCTCACGCTGCGCGTGGGCACGTTCGAAGGGCCTTTCGACCTGCTGCTGCACCTCTGCCGCACGCACGAGATCGATCTCGCCGCTCTGCCCGTGCGCACGATCACCGACCAGTACCTGGCGCACCTGGAGGCGATCGAGTTCCGCGATCTCGAGGCGGCGGGCGCCTACCTCGTCATGGCGGCCACGCTCATCTACCTCAAGTCCAAGCTGCTGGTGCCCCCCGACGACACCGAGGAGCAGCTCGACGACGAGGGGCTCGCGCTCAAGCAGGAGCTGGAGGAGCGGCTGCGCGAGTACGCGCGCGTGAAGGTGGCGGGGGTGTGGCTGGCCGAGCGCGAGGCGGCGATGGCGCTGGTGTGGGGGCGCACGGGCAGCACGCTGCCGCCTCTCGAGGAGGTGCCGCTGGAGGATCTCAGCGTGCACTGGCTCGAGCGGGCCATGAAGAAGCTGATCGAGGAGCAGCGGCGGCAGCAGCCGCGCGAGGTGGACGCGAACCCACCCTCCGTCCTCGAGCGGATGACCGAGATTCTTTCCGTCCTGCGCGACACGTGGTCGCTGCTCTTTTCCTCGCTCACGGGCGAGCGCCACCGGTCGGAGATCGTGGTGACGCTGCTCGCGATGCTGGAGCTGGTGCGGCAGGGGCGCATTCGCACGCAGCAGACGGAGCTGTTCGGGGACATCGTGATCGAACGATCGACCATAGCGCCGGGGGCCGTGCCGCCGGGGGAGACTTCGAGTGCCGAATCCAATTGACGTGGTGGAGGCGCTGCTCTTCGCCTCCGACGCTCCGCTCGAGGCCGATCGCATCCGCGAGGTGCTCGACCTCGAGCACGCCGAAGCCGCGCGCGCGCTGGTGACGGAGCTGAGCGCGCGCTACCAAGAGGCGGGCCGCGGCCTGTCCATCATGGAGGTGGGCGGCGGTTACCGCATGGTGACGCGGCCGGAGCTGGCGCCCTGGCTCGTGCGCCTGGCACGCGCGCGCACGAAGGTGCGGCTGTCGCGCCCGGCGCTGGAGACGCTCGCCATCATCGCCTACAAGCAGCCCGTCTCGCGCCCGGAGGTCGATGCCGTGCGCGGCGTCAACTCCGACGGTGTGCTCGACAACCTGCTCGAGCGGCGCCTCGTCCGCATCGCGGGACGCAAGGAGGCGCCGGGCCGCCCCTTCATCTACGAGACGACGCGCGAGTTCCTCGTGGCCTTTGGCCTGCGCGACCTCAGCGACCTGCCGAAGGTCGACGGCGAGCTGGTGATCCCGGAGTTGGCGCCGCCGGAAGGGGAGACGCAGACGCAGCCGGAGGCGGTGGCCGCCGAGCATGGCGAAGCTGAGACTCAACAAGATCCTGGCGCAGGCGGGGCTGACCTCCAGACGCGGGGGTGACCGCCTGATCCTCGACGGCCGCGTCGCCGTCAACGGCGCCGTCACCCGCGAGCCCGGCACCCTCGCCGATCCCGACGTCGATTCCATCACGGTGGACGGCCGTCCGGTGAGCGCCGCCGAGGCCAAGCACTACGTCCTCCTGCACAAGCCGAGCGGCTACGTGACCACCGTGAGCGATCCGCAGGGCCGTCCCGTTGTCGCCGACCTCGTGCGCGTGGGTGCGCGCCTGTACCCGGTGGGCCGCCTGGACTGGGACGTGGAAGGCGTGCTCCTCATGACGAACGACGGCGCCCTCACACATCGCCTGCTCCATCCCCGCTACGCGCTCGAGCGGGTCTACGAGGCGGAAGTGGCCGGCACCGTGGCGGCGGGCGATCTGCCCCGGTGGCGCGGCGGCGTGAACCTCGACGACGGCCCCGCCGCTCCGCTCGCCGTCGACCTCGTGCGCGCCGGGCGGGACAGCAGCCTCATGCGGCTGACCTTCACGGAAGGGCGCAAGCACGAGGTGAAGCGCTACTGCGAGGCGCTCGGCCATCGCGTGCGGCGGCTGCGGCGCATCGCGTTCGGTCCCATCACGCTCGGCGACCTGCCGAGGGGGGACAGCCGGCCCCTCACCGCGCGTGAGGTGGCGGCGCTGCGCGCCGCCGCGGAAGGGGCGCGAACGGCGGAGTAACTCGCCTTGCATAGCCGCCAAGGCGGGGCCTATAATGCGCGGTATTCTCGAACGCAAGAGTGGGCAGGAGTATCTATGGACCTGGCCGATTGGCGGACCAGGATAAACGACCTCGATAACCAAATTCTTCACCTCCTCAACCAACGCGCCGAGGCCGCCCTCCAGATCGGAGACCTCAAACGACGCCAGGATGCGCCGACGTATGTCCCGGAGCGTGAGGTCGCGATCGTTCGTCGTCTGAGCGCCGCCAACGGCGGGCCGCTGTCATCGGAGACTGTCGAAGCCGTCTGGCGCGAGATCCTCTCCGGCTGCCGGGCCCTCGAGGGATCGCTGGCGGTGGCGTACCTCGGCCCGCCTGCCACGTTCACGCACCAGGCCGCGCTGCACCGCTTCGGCGGCGGCGTGGACCTGCGGCCCGTGCGCACGATCGCCGAGATCTTCGAGGAGGTCGAGCGCGGGCGCGCCGGGTACGGCGTGGTGCCCGTCGAGAACAGCACCGAGGGCGCCGTCAACGTCACCCTCGACCGCCTCATCGACTCCGAGGTGCTCATCTGCGGCGAGCTCTTTCTCGAGATCGCCCAGCACCTGCTCTCGAGAGCCCGCGACATCAGCGACATCAAGCGCGTCCTCTCGCATCCTCAAGGTATCGCGCAATGCCGCGGGTGGCTCACCGAGCACCTGCCGGAGGTGGCCACCGAGGAGACCGCGTCCACGGCGGCGGCGGCGGAAGTGGCGGCGACCGATCCCACCGTGGCTGCCATCGCGTCCGAGCTCGCGGGCCGGCTGTACGGGGTGCCCGTGCTCAAGCGGCGCATCGAGGACAATCAGCACAACGCCACGCGCTTCCTCGTCATCGGCCGCCAGCCCATCGCCCCCAGCGGCCGCGACAAGACCTCGATCCTGTTCGCGATGAAGAACGAGCCCGGCTCGCTCTACCGGATCCTCGAGCCGTTCGCGGGGAGCGGGCTCAACCTCACCAAGATCGAATCGCGGCCGGCCAAGCGGCGTCCCTGGGAGTACGTGATGTTCGTCGACTTCGAGGGACACCGCGAGACGCCGGCCGCGGCCGCCGCCCTTGCCGAGCTGGGACAGCGCACCTTGTTCCTCAAAGTCCTGGGCTCGTACCCGGTCGCATAAGGAGACAGCATGCACACGCAGTGGGAGTCGCTCGCGAACACGCACATCCTGGGGATCGCGCCCTACGAGCCCGGCAAGCCCATCGACGAGGTGGAGCGCGAGCTCGGCATTCACGACGCCATCAAGCTCGCCTCCAACGAGAACCCGCTGCCCCCCTCCGAGCGCGTGCAGAAGGCGGTCGCGGCCGCCCTCGGCGACCTCAACCGCTACCCCGACGGCAGCGGCTTCTACCTGCGGCAGGCGCTCGCCAAGAAGCACGGCATCACGCCCGACCACGTCGTGCTGGGCAACGGCAGCAACGAGCTCATCGAGCTGCTCGTGCGCGCCTTCCTGCGTCCGGGTGACGAGGCGGTGGTGCCGCATCCCTCCTTCGTCGTCTACCCGATGGTCGTGCAGGCGGCGGGCGGCATCCGCGTCATGGTCATGCTGAAAGACTACAAGCTCGACCTGGATGCGATGGCGAGGGCGATCACGCCCATGACGAAGCTCGTCTTCATCGCGAATCCGAACAACCCCACCGCGACCATGGTGACGGCCGACGAGGTGGAGTCGTTCATGCACAAGGTGCCCGAGCGGACCATCGTCGTCTTCGACGAGGCCTACATCGAGTTCGCCCTCGGCCCCGACTTCCCGGACTCGCTCGCGTACGTCAAGCAGGGGCGCAAGGTGGTGGTGCTGCGCACCTTCTCGAAAGCGGCCAGCCTCGCCGGCCTGCGCGTGGGCTACGGCATCGCGGATCCCGACGCCATCTCGCTCATGAACCGCATCCGCCAGCCCTTCAACGTGAACTCGCTCGCGCAGGCGGCCGCCCTTGCCGCGCTCGAGGACGAATCGCACATCCTCGAGTGCGTGCGCATGATCGAGGCGGGCCGCCACTACCTCTACGACGAGTTCAAGGCGCTCGGGCTCAAGTACGTGCCCGCGCGCGCCAACTTCATCCTCGTCGACGTCGGCCGCAGCGCCGCCGAGATCTACCAGAAGCTGCTCCTGCAGGGCGTCATCGTGCGGCCCTTGACCTCGTTCGGCATGGAGTCCGCGCTGCGCGTGACCGTCGGCACGCCCGAAGAGAACCGTCGCCTCATCAAGGCGCTGAAGACCGTCTTGACATCGAAGTCCGCGTGATCGCACGGCTGGCCATCGTCGGCGTCGGGCTCCTGGGCGGCTCCGTGGCCCGGGCGGCGCGCGCGCGCGGCCTTGCCGGCCACATCGTGGGCATCGGGCGCGATCGCGAGCGCCTGGCGCCGGCCCTGAAGGACGGCACCCTCGATGCCGTGACCACGGATTTGGCGGAGGGCGTGCGCGACGCCGACCTCATCGTCCTCGCCGCCACCGTGCTCGCCAACGACCGCCTGCTCGCGCAGGTGTGGCAGGCGGCGGCGCCGGGCGCCGTCGTCACCGACGTCGGCTCCACCAAGCGTGGGATCGTCGCCGCCGCCGAGCGTCTCGGCGCCCACCCGCGCGTGCGCTTCGTGGGCAGCCATCCCATGGCCGGCTCCGAGCGCAGCGGTTACGCCATCGCGCGCGATGACCTCTTCGACGGCGCCACCGTCATCGTGACGCCCACCGAGACCGCCGATCCGGATGCGGTGAAGGCGGTGGTCGGCTTCTGGGAGGCGACGGGGGCGCGCGTGACGACCATGGATCCCGACACCCACGACCGCGCGGTGGCCGCCATCAGCCATCTGCCCCACGTGGTGGCGTGGGCGCTCGTCGACGCCGTCGCGCGCTTCGAGCCTGCCGCCATGGACGTGGCGGCGCGGGGCTTCAAGGACACCACCCGCATCGCCGCCTCGGATCCGCTCGTGTGGAAGGAGATCCTGCTCGCCAACCGCGACGCGGTGGTGGCGAGCCTGCGCGCCTTCCGCGGCGCCCTCGACGATCTCGAGCGCCTGATCGCCGCCGGCGACGGCGCCGCCGTGGAAGCGACGCTGGCGCGGATCAAAGCGGCACGGGAGGCCATCCGATGAAGTTCCGCGTCCGGCCCGTGGCGCGGCTGTCGGGGAGCGCCGATGTCCCCGGCGACAAGTCGATCTCGCACCGCGCGGCTCTGCTGGGAGCGGTGGCGGAGGGACCGACGGAGATCCAGGGCTACCTGGAAGCCGAGGACTGCCTGCGCACGATCACCGCCGTGCAGCTCATGGGCGCCGATGTCACGCGCAAAGGGCCCGGCCACTACCGCATCGCGGGCGCGGGACTGCGCGGGCTCCAGGAGCCCGGCGACATCATCGAGTGCGGCAACTCCGGCACCACCGCGCGCCTGCTGCTGGGGCTGCTCGCGGGCCAGCCCTTCTGGGCCATCCTCACCGGGGATGCGTCGCTGCGTCGACGTCCGATGGCGCGCGTGTCCGAGCCGCTGCGCGCGATGGGCGCCACCATCGTGGGCCGCGCGGAGGGCGGGCGACTGCCGCTTGCGGTGCGGGGCGCCGATCGTCCGAAGGCGCTCACCTACGCCACACCCGTGGCGTCGGCCCAGGTGAAGTCCGCCATCCTGCTCGCCGGCCTCCGCGCCGACGGCCCCGTGTCCGTCACGGAGCCGGCCGCCTCGCGCGATCACTCCGAGGTCATGCTGCGCATGTTCGGAGCGCGGGTGGAGAGGCGCGAGCGGACGGTGACCCTGACCCCGGGGCCGCTGCGGGGCGTAAGCGTGCAGGTGCCGGGCGACATTTCCTCGGCCGCGTTTCTCCTCGTGGCGGCCGCCATCGTGCGCGACGCGCGGGTGACGCTGCACCGCGTGGGCGTCAATCCCACCCGCACGGGCCTCCTCGACGTGCTGGAGGCGATGGGCGCGCGCGTGCAGCTCACGGAGGCGACCAGGGATGGAGAGCCCATGGCCTCGCTCACGCTGGCGAGCACGGAGCTCGCGGGCACCACGGTGGGCGGCGCGCTCATCCCGCGCCTGATCGACGAAGTGCCTGCGCTGGCGGTGGCGGCCGCGCTCGCGCACGGCGTCACCGAGATCCGCGATGCCGCCGAGCTGCGGGTGAAGGAATCGGACCGTATCGCCGCCATCGCCCGCGAGCTGGGCCGGATGGGCGTGCGCGTCGAGGAGCGACCGGACGGCATGGCCATTCCCGGCGGGCAACGCTTTCGCGGAGCGCACGTGGCCAGCGGCGGCGACCATCGCATGGCGATGGCGCTCGCGGTGGCCGGGCTCGTCGCCGACGGCGAGACGGTGATCGACGACACCGCGTGCGTGGCCACGTCGTTTCCGACGTTCGTGGCCACGCTCAACGCGCTCGCCGGGGGCGACGCGGTCACGGTGGAGGCCTAGCGTGGGCGGTCGCGAGCCGGTCATCACCATCGACGGCCCCGCCGGCGCGGGCAAGGGGACGGTGGCCCGGCGCCTGGCGCAGCGGCTCGGGTACCGGCTGCTCGACACGGGCGCGATGTACCGGGCCCTCGCGTGGAGCGTGGCGGCGGCGGGCGTGCCGCCCGAGGACACGGCGGCG
>CAYQQT010000111.1:0-9358 GCA_964419375.1 uncultured bacterium | reverse complement strand
ATCGGGCACGCGGGCACGCTCATCTCGGCCGTGCTCTACCTGTTCCGGGCGCGGTGGCGCACGTCGATCTATCGCGGCGCGGAGGCGATGACCATCTTCGCCGTGCTGACGGCGGGCCTCTTCCCCCTCATCCACGCCGGGCGCATGTGGTTCGCGTACTTCCTGCTGCCGTACCCGAACCAGCGCGACCTGTGGCCGAACTTCAAATCGCCGCTGGTGTGGGACGTGTTCGCCATCTCCACCTACCTCACCATCAGCACGGTGTTCTTCATGGTGGGCCTGGTGCCGGACATCGCGGCCCTGCGCGATCAGTCCACGGGCTGGCGGAAGACGATCTACGGCATGCTCTCGCTCGGGTGGGAGGGCTCCGACTCCCAGTGGCGACACTACCGGCGCGCGTACGGGCTCTTGGCCGCCATCGCCACCCCCCTCGTGCTCTCGGTGCACAGCGTGGTGTCCTGGGACTTCGCGATGACGCTCGTCCCCGGCTGGCACTCCACGCTCTTCGCGCCCTTCTTCGTCGACGGCGCCATCTTCTCGGGCTTCGCGATGGTGGTCATCCTCATCCTGCCCATGCGGTACTACTTCAACCTGTACGCCTACATCGAGGACAAGCACCTCGACGCCATGGCCAAGCTCATCCTGGTCACCGGCCTCGTGCTGACCTACTTCTACGTCTGCGAGGCGTTCACCTCCTGGTACAGCGGTGACCACATCGAGAAGGCCTCGCTCTTCTGGCGCTCGACCGGCCACTACGCGTGGGCGATCTGGACGATGTACTTCTGCAACTGCGTGGCGCCGCTCGTCTTCTTCTGGAAGAAGATGCGCACCAACAGCGTGGCGCTGTACGTGGTGTCGATCCTCGTCCTCATCGGCATGTGGTTCGAGCGCTTCAACATCATCGTGCCGGGCCTGGCCCACGACTTCTACCCGTACACCTGGGGCAACTACGTGCCCACGCTTACGGACACCACCATCATCGTGGGCAGCTTCGCCTGGTTCTTCCTGCTCTTCCTGGGCTTCATCAAGCTCATGCCGTCGCTCTCCATCGTCGAGGTGAAGGAAACGCTGAACCCTCCCATGAGGGACATGGCCCATGGCCGCCACCACTGACACGGTGCTCGGCGTCTTCGCCCACGTCGACACCACGGTGCGGGCGCTGGAAGAGCTGAAGGCCAAGGGCTATCACGACCTCACGGTGTATAGCCCCGTGCCCGTGCACGAGATCGAGGACGTGGTGGAGCGTGACCGGCCCGTGAGCCGCGTGCGTATCTTCACGCTCATCGGCGCCCTCACGGGCACCGTGTCGGGATTCCTGCTCACGCTGTGGTCGTCGCTGAAGTGGGACATCATGGTGGGCGGCAAGGCCCCCGCCTCCATTCCGCCCTACGTCGTGATCGCCTTCGAGCTCACCATCCTCTTCGGCGGGCTCGCCACCCTCATCGGCATGGTGGTGCTGGGGCGGCTGCCGAAATTCCGTCCCTCGCCCTCCTTCGACCCGCGCTTCACGAACGACCGCTTCGGCGTGGCCGTGCACTGCTCGCCCGACCGCAGCCCGTCGGTGCGGGAAATCTTACGGACGGCGGGCGCGGAGGAGGTGAAGGCATGATGAAGTACGTCTTCATCCTCGTCCTCGCCATCGTCGCGGGCAGCGCCGGCCTCATGGGCGCGGTGGTGGTCTACCGCTTCGTGAACAACATGACGCACAGCGCGCGCATCATGCCCGGAGAGCGCAACTTTTCGATGCCCGCGGGCGTGGTGGCGCGCGGCAAGGAAGCGGTCATTCCCAAGGAGCAGCGCGAGCTCGCGATGAAGGTGCCCAACCCCGTGAAGATGTCCGCGCCCTCGGTGGCCGCCGGCCGCGAGCGCTTCGTCACCATGTGCACGCCCTGCCACGGCCCCGAGGCCAAGGGCGGGGTGACGGGCCCGGTGGCGACGAAGTTTATCCCGCCCCCCGATCTCACCAACGCCGAGCTGCAGAAGGCGCGTACGGACGGCTACTGGCACAGCTACATCATGGTGGGCGGCGCCGTCATGCCCGCCTACGGCGAGACGATGTCCTCCCGGGAGGCGTGGCACGTGGTGAACTACCTGCGCTCGCTCGCCTCCAAATGACGGCCGTGTGGGGCCTCCTCGCCCTCGTGGGCGCCGTCGTCTTCGCGCTCGGCGCCGCCTCCGGCGATCCCGCGCGCGCGTGGTCCATGTACCTCGTGAACCTCGTCTTCTGGTCGGGGCTGGCGGTGACGGGTCCTGCCATCGCCGGTATGATGCAGTTGACGGAGGCGCGCTGGTCGCCGAGCGTGCGGCGCATCGCCATCACGACCGTCGGCTTCCTGCCCGTGGCCTTCGTGCTCCTCGTCGTCCTCGTGGCGGGACGCGCGGTTCTCTATCCGTGGGTGACGACGCCCATCCCGGTGAAGGCGGCGTGGCTGAACGTGCCCTTCTTCTTCGGCCGCACGCTCGTGCTCGCCGCCGTGCTCTTCGTCGTCTGCTTCGCCTTCGCCCGCGCGCTGCTGCGCGATCCCGTGCCGCCGGACGACGCTCGTGACCGCGCGCGGCGCAACCGGCTCGCCACCGTGCTGCTCATGCTGTGGGTGGTGACGGTGTCGCTGTGGGGCTTCGATCTCCTCATGTCACTCGACCCCAGGTGGTACAGCGGTCTCTTCGGTGGCTACTTCGCGGTGAGCACGCTCTACACGGCCTTCTGCCTCCTCTCCATTCTCAGCATCCGGGCCAACGCGAAAGGCATCGCGTCCATTCCGCCCGCCGCCATCCAGGACGTGGCCAAGCTGCAGTTCGCGATGTCGGTGATGTGGATGTACTTCTTCTGGTCGCAGTACCTCGTGATCTGGTACGGCAACGTGCCCGTGGAGACGCGGTACTTCCTCCGCCGCTTCTTCGTGCAGCCGTGGCAGACGCTGGCCTGGGTCATCCTCGTGGTGGGCTGGCTCATCCCGTTCGCGTACCTGCTCAAGCGGCTCACGGGACGGCCGCCCCAGCGCCACGGCCCCCTCTTCACGGTGGCCCTCTTCGGCCTCGTCGCCATCTTCCTGGAGCGGGTCTTCATCGTGTTCCCCTCCGTGTCGACGGCGAATGCGCTCCCTCTCGGCTTCCGCGACCTCGCCATCACCCTCGGCTTCTTCGCCCTCTTCATGCTCAGCCGCCGCTGGTTTCTCGCCCGCTTCAAACCCGTCCTGAATCTCCCGCACACCGGACATTGATTAGATGGGGGGCGATTTGACCTTGATGGGGGCCACGACGGCCCCCAATCCCCCGACGCTCGGAAACGCCGCGGCAAAGCCGCGGCGCTCCTCGGACGCCTGACGGCCGCGCGCACTTCTCGAAGCGGCTCGGGAAAGCCGTAGCGCTCCTCGCACTCCGGCGGGCTCCGAACGAGTCGGGATGTCTCTCGGTGGCTCCCCGACGTAAACTACTCGCGTGCTGACCGTAGAAGAGGCGCTTGACGCCATTCTTTCTCGGGTGGTGGTCATGCCCACGGAGCGCGTGGACTTGATGGCCAGCCTGGGGCGTGTTCTCGCGGAGCCGGTCGTTTCCCGCCGTGAGATTCCGCCGTGGGCGAACTCGTCCATGGACGGCTATGCGGTGCGGGCGGCGGACACGGCGGCGGGGGCGTCGCTCGCGGTCGTCGGCCGTGTGGAAGCGGGCGTACTTCCGGCGCGGGCGGTGCGGGCGGGGGAGGCGATGCGGATCTTCACGGGCGCGCCGATGCCCAGCGGCGCCGATGCCGTCATCCCGCAGGAGGACATCGACATCGCGGGCGAGGGCTCCATCTCGCTCAAGGGGAGGGTGGCGCCCGCCGCCTACGTGCGGCCCGCCGGCGAGGACATCCGTCCCGGCGACGCCGTGCTCGCGGCGGGCACGGTGATCGCCGCCGCGGAGATCGGCCTGCTCGCCACGCTCGGCTACACGCAGGTGCGGGTGTACCGGCGCCCGCGCGTGGCCATCCTCTCCACCGGCAACGAGCTGGCGGATCTCGGTACCGAGCCGCGGCCGGGGCAGATCCCGAACACGAACACGTACTCGCTCATGGCGCAGGTGCTCGAGTGCGGCGCCATCCCGATGAATCTGGGCGTGGTGCCCGACGCCGCCGCCGCCATCGAAGCGCGGGTGCGTCAGGCCCACGATGCCGACGTCCTCGTCTCCTCCGCCGGCGTCTCCGTGGGCGACCTGGATTTCGTGAAGGCCGCGCTGGAGAGCGCGGGCGCCCGCCTGCATCTCTGGCGCGTGTCCATGCGCCCCGGCAAGCCGATCACCTTCGGCTCGCTTCACGGGCGTCCCGTCTTCGGGCTGCCCGGCAACCCGGTGTCGGCCATGGTGACCTACGAGCTGTTCGTGCGGCCCGCGCTCCTCACCATGATGGGCTGCCGCGTCCTGCACCGGCCGCGCGTGACGGCGCGCGCCGGCGCGCGCATTCCCAACCCCGGCCGGCGCCGCGGGTACCTGCGCGTGACGCTCGGCCGCGACGGGGAAGGCTTCATCGCAACGCTCACGGGGGACCAGGGCTCTGGCATCCTGCGCTCCATGGTGGCCGCCGACGGCCTCGCGGTGGTACAGCCGGACACGGTCATTCAGCGCGGAGAAACGGTGGACGTCATTGTATTACGGCCACTTGAGCGCCATTAGATGCGACATCACTACAGCGTCATCCCAAATTGACTTCCTTTTATAGTGCGTGCTACGGTCGCGCTGCATGAGCGCTCCGCTCGCGGTCGTCGCGATGGTGGCCGTCTTCGTCGTGACGGGCTGCGCCAGCCGCGGCTCCGTCAGGCGCGTGCAGGATGACGTCGAGGGCGTTCGGGCCGACCTCGCCGATCTTCGACAAGCCCACGAGACCACCGCGGCCGAGCTGACCCACACCCTCGATGAGATCCGGGCGCTCGACGCCCGCGCGCTCACAGCGCAGACTGGCATTCGCGAGTCGTCTGAGGAGATCGCGCGCCTGCGCTCGCGGCTGCAGGCCACCGACGAGGAGCTTCGCCAGGTCCGGGCGCTCGCCACCGCTCCCGCGCCCGCTCCGGTCATCACGCCCGAGCGGCCGCCGCGTGGCGTCCCCTCGGCCGCTGCGGCCGAGCACGTCTACACCGCGGCCCTCACGACCTTCCGCTCGCGCGAGTACGGGCAGGCGGTCCTCGACTTCCTCGACTTCATCGCCAAGTTCCCGCGTCATCTGCTCGCGGCCAACGCGCAGTACTGGATCGGCGAGGCGTACTACGTGCAGCGAGACTACCGGCAGGCGATGACGGAGTTCCGCAAGATCGTCGAGGTGTATCCGACATCGCCGAAGGCGGCGGACGCGCTGGTCAAGGTGGGCCTCTGCTACACGAACCTGCGCGACACCGCGCGCGCCAAGCAGACGTGGCAGCGGGTGGTGACCACGTACCCGTCGACGGAGGCGGCCGCCATCGCGAAGACACTGATCCGAGGGCGCACGAGACGTTAGGAATGGGGGGCGGATTCATTACATGGGGGGCCTCGAAGGGTCCCCCAATCCCCCCTAACGCTCGGCAGCGCCCCGGCGAAGCCGTGGCGCTCCTCGATAGAGGCCTGACGAATCCGCTGTATCGGTCTTGGCGCGTTGACTGGGTGTTTGCGGCGACGCTACGCTCTGCGCCCCATGACACCGATGACCACGATTACTCCGGACGACCCGTCGTATCCTGCGCTGCTGGCGGCCATTCCGTCGCCGCCGGCGTTGTACGTGCGCGGCACCCTTGTGCCCGACGATGCGCTCGCCATCGCCATCGTCGGCGCGCGCCAGGCCACACCGTACGGGCTCGCGGTTGCGGCGGAGCTCGCCTCGGAGCTCGCCGCGCGGGGAGTCACGATCGTCAGCGGCTTCGCGCGCGGCATCGACACTGCCGCCCACCGTGCGGCGCTCGAGGCGGGCGGCCGCACGCTGGCCGTGCTCGGTAACGGTGTGGACGTCGTCTACCCGCCCGAGAACGGCACGCTCGCGGAGCGTGTCGAGGCGTCGGGCGCGCTCGTCTCTCAGTTCGCGCCCGGCGCCACGCCGCTGCCCTACAACTTTCCGGTGCGCAACCGCACGCTGGCGGGACTGGCCCTCGGCGTGGTGGTAGTGGAGGCGGCCGAGCGCAGCGGTAGCCTGATCACCGCGGGATTCGCGGGCGATCTCGGACGGGAAGTGTTCGCCGTTCCGGGCCGAATCACGTCCGCTGCGAGTGCGGGCGCCCATAGGCTCATCCAGGACGGTGCTAAACTGATAACTTGCTGGACGGACATCGTGCAAGAATTACCGGAACATTGGCGGAGCGTGGTCCACGGCAGGACATTCGGGGCCGCCGTCGCGGCGGGGCCGCCGGCAGGGAGTGACGAAGCGCGCATGCTGGAGCAGTTGAGCGTCGACGAGCCGCGGCACATCGAGCGCCTCATCGAGAGCGCGGGCGGCAATGCCGCGCGCGCGAGCGCCACCCTCACCGCGCTCGAGCTGGGGGGCTGGGCCCGCCAACTCGAGGGCCAGCGGTGGGTGGCGGCGGGCCCGGCGAGGAGAGCGTAGTGGCGAAGCGGTCGCTGGTCATCGTCGAGTCGCCGACCAAGGTGAAGACGATCCAGAAGTACCTGACCTCGAAGTTTCTCGTGAAGGCTTCGATGGGGCACGTGCGCGACCTGCCCAAGTCCAAGCTCGGCGTCGATCCCAAGAAGAACTTCAAGCCGCAGTACGTGGTGTCGCCGACGAAGAAGAAGATCCTCGACGACCTCAAGAAGGCGGCCGAGAAGTCCGACACGCTCTACGTCGCCACCGACCCCGACCGGGAAGGGGAGGCCATCGGCTGGCACCTCGCGCAGGAGCTGCCCTTCGACAAGAAGAAGGTCTTCCGCATCTCCTTCAACGAGATCACCGAGCGCGCGGTGAAGGCGGCCTTCCTCAAGCCGGGCAAGATCGACATGGACAAGGTCGACGCCCAGCAGGCCCGCCGCGTGCTCGACCGCCTCGTCGGCTACAGCCTGTCGCCGCTGCTGTGGGACAAGGTCCAGCGCGGCCTGTCGGCCGGACGCGTGCAGTCGGTGGCCGTGCGCCTCATCGTCGACCGCGAGCGCGAGATCCAGGCCTTCGTGCCCGTCGAGTACTGGTCTCTGCACGCGCGGTTGTCGGCCCGGCAGCCACCGGAGTTCACCGCCACCCTGCGCGAGGTCGCGGGCGAGAAGGCCGCCCTCGCCGACGAGGCCGCCACCCGGGCGGTCATGACGTCGCTGGACGGCGCCCGCTTCGTCGTCCGCTCGGTGACGCGCGGCGAGCGCAAGCGCAACCCGGCGCCGCCCTTCATCACGTCGACCATGCAGCAGGACGCCGGCCGCAAGCTGGGCTTCTCGGCCAAGAAGACGATGACGATCGCCCAGCAGCTGTACGAAGGCATCGCCATCGGCGACGAAGGCCCCGTGGGCCTCATCACCTATATGAGGACGGACGCCGTGCGCATCTCGGCGGAGGCGCAGGCGGAGGCGCGCGCCTGGGCCGCCGCGCGCCTGGGCGCCGAATACCTGCCCGACACCGCGCCCACGTACAAGTCGCGCGGCAGCGCGCAGGAGGCGCACGAGGCCATCCGTCCCTCCGACGTCTCCAAGGACCCGAAGTCGGTGGCGCGCTTCCTCAACAAGGACCAGCTCGCGCTCTACCGGCTGATCTGGGAGCGCTTCCTCGCCAGCCAGCTCATGCCCGCCCTCTACGACACGGTGTCGGCGGACATCACCGCCGGCGATTGTGTCTTTCGCGCGCAGGGGCAGACGATGAAGTTCAAGGGCTTCACGGCGGTGTACGTGGAGAGCCGTGAAGAGGAAGAGCAGGGGGCCGACGACGACGCCGAGAGCAACCTCCCGCTCCTCGAGGACGGCGAGACGCTCACGCTGCACGGGCTCGATCCCAAGCAGCACTTCACGCAGCCGCCCCCGCGCTTCACCGAGGCCTCGCTCATCAAGGTGCTGGAGGAGCTCGGGATCGGGCGGCCGTCGACGTACGCGTCCATCCTGGGCACCATCATCAACGACCGCGGCTACGTCCATCGCGAGCGGCGCACGCTCATCCCCACCGAGCTCGGCATGACGGTGACGGACCGGCTCAAGCCCTTCTTCCCCGAGATCATGGACGTCGAGTTCACCGCGCAGATGGAGGACTCCCTCGACAAGGTGGAGGAGGGCGAGAAGAACTGGGTGGACACCATCCGCGCCTTCTACGAGCCCTTCAAGATCGACCTCGCGCGCGCGAAGAAGAACATGGCCAACGAGAAGAAAGGCGAGGAGATCGGCGAGGCGTGCCCGGAGTGCGCCCAGCCGCTCATCGAGCGCCGCGGGCGCTTCGGCAAGTTCATCGCGTGCTCGGCGTACCCGGAGTGCAAGTACAAGCGCAACCTGCCCGGCAGCGAGCGCGCCGAGGACCAGCCCACGGACGACATCTGCCCCACGTGCGGCAAGCCGATGGTCATCAAGCACGGCCGCTTCGGCAAGTTCATCGCGTGCTCGGGCTATCCCGAGTGCAAGACCACGAAGCCCGTCACCCTGGGCATCGCCTGCCCGCAGCCCGCCTGCGCGGGCGAGCTCGTGGAGCGCCGCTCCAAGAAGGGGCGCACCTTCTACGGATGCTCCGCGTATCCCGCCTGCAACTTCGTGGTGTGGCAGCGCCCGATCCCCGAGCCGTGCCCGAAGTGCGGGGCCACCTTCACCACGGAGCGGATCGGCAAGGGCCGATCGGTGCGCATGTGCGTGAAGGAAGGATGCGACTTCAAGCAGGAGGCCGATCTCACCGTCGCATGAAGGACCCGGTGGCGGGATTTCTGAGACACCTCTCCGTGGAGAAGAACGCCTCGCCCCACACGCTGCGCAGCTACCGCTCCGACCTCGTCGAGTTCACGCGTAACCTCGCGGGCGGCATTGAAAGCGCGGACAGTCGCGCCATCCGCGGCTTCCTCGTCTCCCTGCACGCGCGCGGCCTCGATGCGGTGACGGTGGCGCGCAAGCTCGCCGCCGTGCGCAGCTTCTACCGCTTCCTGGTGCGGCGGGGGGTGATGGAGCGCAATCCGGCGCGGGAGACGCGCGGGCCCCGGCGCGCGCAGAAGCTCGTCAGCTTCCTGCCCATCGACGAGGCCACCGCCCTCGTGGACGCGCGCGCGCTCGGCGGCGCCGCCCGCGACCGCGACGTGGCCATCCTCGAGCTGCTCTACGCCACGGGCGTGCGCGTGTCGGAGCTGACCGGCCTCGACGTGGAGGCGGTCGATCGCACGGAGCGGACGGTGCGCGTCCTCGGCAAGGGGCGCAAGGAGCGCATCGTGCCCTACGGCGCCCCCGCGGCGCGGGCCCTCGAGCGCTACCTGGCGCCGCGGCCGGCCGC
>CAYQQT010000110.1:4601-9383 GCA_964419375.1 uncultured bacterium | reverse complement strand
GCCTCGACCAGGCGGCGATGCGCGAGGCGATCGCCCGCGAGGACTGGGTGGCCGCGGAGGCGCTCGTGAGCGACGACACCGTGCGGCGCCACACCGCCTGCGGCTCGCCCGACGAGATGCGCGCGCGGCTGGACGCCTACCGCGCCGCCGGCCTCGAGGAGACCGTGCTCGCCGGTCTTTACACGCCCGAGGAGACGCGGCAGATGGTCGCGGTGGCGCTCGGAAAGGACGGCTGACCCCATGCGCGTGAGCGTGCAGCTGCCGACGTGCACGGAAGGGCTCGTCAACCCCATTCCGTTCGCCGCTGCCCCCGCCGACTTCATTCGCCTCGCGCAGGAGGCCGAGCGACTCGGCTACGACGGCGTGTGGGGCAACGACCACGTCACCGCCGCACCGTACGTGCGCGAACACTGGAGCGCGCCGCCGAACTTCTACGAGGTGCTCGTCACGCTCGCCACCGTGGGCGCCCATACCAAGCGCGTGCACCTGGGCACCGCGGTCATCGTGCTGCCGCTGCGCGACCCCGTGCTGCTCGCCAAGCAGGTGGCCACCCTCGACCGCATGACGGGCGGCCGAGTGATCCTCGGCATTGGCATCGGCGCCTATCGAGAGGAGTTCGAGGCGCAGTGGCCGAAGCGGCGCGGCGCGCGGCGCGGCGACCTGCTGGACGAAGGGCTGGCGGCGCTGCGCGCGCTCTTCACGGAGGATGCGGCCTCGTACGCCGGCGCCCACACCTCGTTCGAGCGGGTGGAGATGTTCCCCAAGCCCGTGCAGCGGCCGCTGCCGATCTACGTCGGCGGCCACAACGAGCTGGCGGTGTCGCGCGCGGCGCGCTTCGGACAGGGCTGGCTGCCGGGCTGGCGGCCCTTCGAAGAGGTGCGCGAGCGCACTGGGCTGCTGCGGCGCCTCACCGCCGAGGCCGGGCGCAACCCCAAGGAGGTCGAGGCCGCCGTACAGTTCACCGTGATGCTCGGCCGCACGCCGGAAGAGGCCGCCGCACGCTACCGCAAGACCGGCATGGTGCAGCACCGGCGCTCGCTGGCGCACACCGGACGGGATCCGGCGCTGGCGGAAGCCCATAACCTGATCGGCAGCCCCGCCAGCGTGCTCGACAAGCTGCGCTTTCTCGCCGACGCCGGCGTCGATCACCTGTGCGCGCTGCAGTTCCCGCACGACTCCGTCGCCGAGATGCTCGAGCAGATGGAATGGCTCGCTCACGATGTTATCCGCGTATTCAAAGGGAGGGGTCGATGATGCACTTTTCCAGGATCCGTTTTATCGTTGCCGTGGCCGTGCTGCTGGGAATGGCGGTCGTCACCGCCGACAGGGCGCCCGCTGCCGATTACCCGACGCGCGAGGTCGAGTTCGTCGTCGCGTTCCCGGCGGGCGGTCCCGCGGACAGCTCCGCGCGGGTGCTGGCGCCCGTGATGTCGTCCATCCTCAAGCAGCCGGTGGTGGTCGTGAACAAGCCCGGCGGCGGCGGCGCCCTCGGCAGCGACTACGCCGCGAAGGCCAAGCCGGACGGCCACACGGTGTACATATCGACCAACTCGGTGATGACGGTCAGTCCCAACCTCAAGAAGTCGCTGCCGTACAAGTTTTCTGACTTCACGCCCATCGGCGCCTTCGGCGTCGACCTCGGCGCCGTCACCGTGCGCAGCAACGGCCCCGCGAGGACGCTGGAGGAGTTCGTCGACTACGCGAAGAAGAATCCCGGCAAGCTCAACTACGGATCGGCCGGGTACGGCACGGTGTCGTTCTTCAGCATGGAGTTGTTCAAGATGGCGTATGGCGTCGACCTCGTCCACGTGCCGTTCCAGGGCACGGGGCCGGTGAAGAACGCGATCATGGGTGGCCACGTCACCGTGGCCACGAGCGGCTTCGGCTCGCTGGCGCCCCTCATCCGCTCGGGCGACCTCATCGCGCTCGTCACGACCTCGCCCACGCGCGTGGCGGCATTCCCCAACGTGCCCACCATGGCCGAGAAAGGCTTCCCCGACGCCTCGCTCAATATCTGGATGGGCGTGTACGTCCCCGCGCAGACGCCCGCGCCCGTGGTCGACACGCTCGTGAAGGCGCTCGCGCAGGCGGTGAAGGATCCGGCCCTCGGGACGGGACTGGAGAAGGCCGGAATGCATCTCGAGTACCGTGATCCCGCCGCCACCGCGAAGCTCGTCGAAACCGAGTCGGCCACCGTCGCCAAGGTCGTCGAGCGGCTGAAGCTGCCGAAGGAGTAGCCGCCGTGGCCTCGCCGGCCGGCCTCGCCTGCGTACGGTGCGGCGCCGCGTACCCGCTCGACCGGTATGCGTCCGACTGCGACCGTTGCCACGGCGAGGCCCCGGCGAGCCTCACGGTAACGTATTCGAAGGACGCGTTCTCCGGCGTCCGCCGCGAGGCCCTCGCCGCGGGCCCACCGACGCTCTGGCGGTGGGCGCCCTTTCTGCCGTTGGACGCGCGCGAGGCGGTATCGCTCGGCGAGGGCATGACGCCGCTCGTCCCCGCCGGGCGCCTCGGCGCCGAGCTGGGCGCGCGCCTCTTCATCAAGGACGAGTCCCGCAACCCGACGTGGTCGTTCAAGGACCGCCTCGCCACCGTGGCCATCTCCGCGGCGCGCAAGTTGGGCGCCCGCGTGATCGCCTCGTCATCATCAGGCAACGCCGGCGCCGCCGTCGCCGCCTACGCCGCGGCCGCCGGGCTGCCGTGCGTCGTGTTCACGTTCCAGTCGGCGGCGGGCCCGATGGTGACGCAGATGCGCGCCTACGGCGCCATGGTCCTCGCCGTGCGCGACAAGGCCGACCGCTGGAAGCTTCTCGAAGCGGGCGTGCGCCGCTTCGGCTGGTTTCCCACCTCGCCCTTCTTCGCACCCGTCGTGGGCAGCAACCCGCTCGGCCTCGAAGGTTACAAGACGCTCGCCTACGAAATCTCCGAGCAGCTCGGCTGGCAGGCGCCCGACTGGTGCGTCCTCCCCGTCTGCTACGGCGACGCGCTCTACGGCATGTGGAAGGGTTTCGACGAGCTTCTGCGTCTAGGCTGGATCGACCGCGTGCCGCGGCTGGTGGCGGCGGAGATCTACGGCTCGCTCGGCGCCACCCTCGCCGCCGGCGGCGACACGCTCGTGGACATGCCGAAGACCCACGACAGCGTCGCCGCCTCCCTCGGCGCCACGCGCGGCACCTACCAGGCCCTTCACGCCATCCGCGCCTCGAAGGGAACCTCGATCCAGATCTCCGACGAAGAGCTGCTCGCCTGGCAGGCGCGGTTGGCCGCGGCGGAAGGGCTGTATGCGGAGCCGTCCTCGATCGCCGCCGTCGCCGCGATCGATCGGCTGCGTGCCAGCGGCGTCATTGGAGCCGGACAGACGGTGGTGGCCGTGATGACCGCGGGCGGATTGAAGGACGTCGCACCCACGGCGCGGCGCCAAGGCGAGGTCCCCGTGGTGTCGGCGGACATCGACGCCGCGCTCGACGCCCTGCGCACCGTGTACGGATTTACGGCGGGCTAGACTCCACCATCGCGCGGTCGATGGGCAGAAACGACACGGAACACCGGGAAGCCGCCCCAGTCCTCAGCGGCACGTTGCTGTTCGCCGCGCAGCTCCCGTTCCGGTGATCATGCGGAGTGCCCTCCGGTGGCCGCGTCGCGGCCAAACCATCTCCGCCCCAGCCACAGCGACACGCTCACCAGGCCGATCAGCACCGGCACCTCCACCAGCGGACCGATCACGGTCGCGAAGGCCACGCCCGAGGTGATGCCGAAGACCGAGATCGCCACCGCGATCGCCAGCTCGAAGTTGTTGCCCGAAGCCGTGAACGCCAGCGCCGCCGAACGCTCATAGTCCGCCCCGACACGGCGGGCCATGAAGAACGACACGAAGAACATGATCACGAAGTAGAGCACGAGCGGCACGGCGATCCGCGCGATGTCCAGCGGCACCGCGACGATCCGGTCGCCTTTCAGACTGAACATCACCACGATCGTGAAGAGCAGGGCCACAAGCGTCACCGGCGCAATGCGCGGGATGAAGAAACCGCTGTACCACGCTTCGCCCTTTATCGGGCGTAGGATGAAGCGAGTGAGCATGCCACCGAAGAATGGGATGCCCAGGTAGATCAGCACGCTCTGGAATATCTCGCGCATGCTCACCTCCACCGCCGCGCCCTCAAGACCGATCAGCGGCGGCAGGTACGTCACGAACAGCCATGCGTAGACCCCGAAGAAGAACACCTGGAAGATGCTGTTCAACGCCACCAATCCTGCGGCGTAATCGCTGCTGCCCTTGGCGAGGTCGTTCCATACGAGCACCATCGCGATGCACCGCGCCAGGCCGACGATGATCAGCCCTACCATGTACTCGGGCTTGTCCTGCAGGAACAGCACCGCCAGCACGAACATCAGCACCGGGCCGATGAGCCAGTTCTGGATGAGCGAGAGCGTCAGGACCTTCCAGTCGTGGAAGATCGTGGGCAGCTTTTCGTACCGCACCTTGGCCAGCGGAGGGAACATCATGAGGATGAGGCCGACGGCGATGGGGATGTTCGTCGTGCCCACGGTGACACGATCGATGGTGTCGCGTACGCCCGGCACGAAGCGTCCGATGAGCACGCCCAGGGCCATCGCGAGGAAGATCCAGAGCGTGAGGTAGCGGTCGAGGAAGGAGAGGCGGCCAACGGGCCTGGTCGCGAACGCGGGACCGGGGCAGGAGGCCGACGAGCTCGAGGCTTTAGGGTCGGCGTACGGTGTCATTCGTGTATCCACCTGTTTAGGCGCCTAACTAGAATTCGG
>CAYQQT010000110.1:0-4501 GCA_964419375.1 uncultured bacterium | reverse complement strand
CTCACAGGAAATCTTGTAGCCGCACGCCCCAGCCTTTGGGGCGCGCACGGCCGAACAGCGCGCGGTCCTTGGTGCGCCAGGTGGCCGGCTTCGTGGCGTCGATCAGCATCTTGCCGCCCACGCGCTGCCACGCGGGGGAGCCGGGTGGCAGCAGCTCCGGCGACGCCAAGTCGAGGCCGTGGGCGCGCATGCCGGGGATGACGTGCACGTCCGTCTCGGGGTTGACGCGGGTGGCGACGGCCCACATCACGTCACGCGCGTCGTGGATGTCCACGTCGTCGTCCACGGCGATGGCGGTCTTGGGATAGAGGTACGGCGACGAGAGCGCGGCCAGCAAGGCGGCGCGCGCTTCGCCGTCGAAGCGCGGCGTGAGCTGCACGATGACCGTGTAGCGGCTGCACCACGCGGGACAGGCGACGTCATGCACGTCGATGCCACCCGCGGTCTCCCGGATGCGGTTGTAGATCCCCGCCTCTACGGGCAGCGCGCCCAGCACCTGGTGGTCGGTGAAGCGCGTGGCTTGAATGTGGCGGTAGATGGGGTCCGGACGCGTGGTGATCGCCGTCACCTCGAAGACCGGGTTCATGCCCTGCCCCGCCGTGTAGTTCGTGACCTCGCCGAACGGGCCTTCGTCCTCGCGCACGTTGGGCAGCACGCGGCCCTCGATGACGATCTCGGCGTGCGCGGGCACCTCCATGTCGATGGTGGCGCACCGCACGAGCTCCACGGGTTCCTCGAGCAGCACCGCGGCCAGCTCGAGCTCGTCCTGGTCCATCTTGCCCGTGTAGCAGGTGGCGATCTCGTAGGCGGGATGCACGCCGATCACGATGGCCATCGGCATGGCCTCGCCCGCCTTCTCGTACTTCTGATGGTGGCGCCACGTGTGGCGCGGCAGCACGAGGAACCCCGTGCGCCGCGGGCCCTTGATCTGGTGGCGCAGGAAGGCGAGGTTGCGGACGCGCGAGTCCGGATCGCGCGTCATGCAGATGCCGGCACCGATGTACCGCCCCGCGTCACCTTCGGAGTGAATGCAGTGCGGCAGCGTCGTGAGATCGGCGTCGGCGCCTTTCTTGACGACGGACTGCACGGGCCCGTCCGCGACGACCTTGATCTCACCGGCGCCGATGCGCTGGATGCGCTCGGCGAGCGTGTGAACGACGCGGTCGGGCGTGCATCCGAGGATGCGCGCCTGCAGCTCGCGGCGTGACACGAGCCGGTCGACGAGCCGCCAGCCTGGAAAACCCTTGAGGTGATGGAAGACGAGTGGCCACTCCGACTGATCGCACAGCGCGCCGACGTTGGTGAGCGGGTCCACCTCGCGGCGCACGTCGACCCGCTCTTCTTTGACGTCGTCGAGATACGAGCGAAGATCCTTCGGCATCGGCGACGCCTCTCCTTGGGACGATGTGGGGGACTGCGCCGCTATGATACGACGGCGCCGGGAGGGCGGAGCGTCAGTGGCCGCCGCCCGCCACCGCGGCGCCGGTGATGGCGGCCAGGCGGGTGGCGAGCGGCGTGTTGCGGCTGCGTCCCACGCGCACCTCGCCGTCGATGACGACGCACGAGATGCCGGGGATGTCGCCGCGCGCGATGGCGGAGAGCGCGTCACGCGCGACCGAGCCATTGGGCGCGTCGCACACGATGAGATCCGCCGGCTCGCCCACCGCAAGCGTGCCCCTCTCGGCGAGGCGGAAGGCGGCCGCGTTGTTGCCGGTGGCGAGCGCGATGGCGTCCGCGGGCGCCACGCCGCCCAGGCAGGCGATCTCGCAGATGGTCTTCAGCACTCCCATCGGCATCACGCCCGTGCCGGTCGGCGTGTCGCTCGCCAGGCAGACACGGGACAGCGCGCCCGCCTCCCGCGCCAGGCCTACGATGTGAAGCGCCGATCTGAGGTTACCGGCCTGCACGAGCTGCAGCACCATCGTGCTCTCGCTCACGAGGCGCGCCAGCCCCGCATCGTCGAGCGAGGTGGTGCCACCGTTGACGTGGCCGCACACGTCGGGACGAAGGTGCATGAGCGCGTCGGCGTCGACCGGGCTCGAGCCGGGAATGGATGTGCCGCCGCTGTGCGACATCACGCAGAGACCGTAGCGCTGGGCGCGGCGTACGTCGGGCTCGCCGTCTGCCGGCCGCGCGTAGGCGCCGAAGCCGTACTTGGCGTGGCGCACGCCGGCGGACACCATCTCGGCGAAGTCCGCGTCGGTGAGACCGGGCTCCAGGATGACGGAGCCGGCGATGACCTTCATCCCGTTGGGATGGAAGTTGGCGAAGCACTTGGCGGCCGCGATGGCGATCGCCTTGGACGCAACGGGATCATGGGGCCGCCCCGGCGCATGCACGCCCTCGCCCGCCGACACGACGCGGGTGATACCGCCGTGCACGTAGGAGTCGAGGAAGTCGACCGTCTTCTGGCGGGGCGTGTAGTCGCCGAGCACGACGTGACAGTGCGAATCGATGAGTCCCGGGATGACGGTCGTGCCGCGGCAATCGACGACGACGTTCGCTCCCGCGCGGTCGATGGTACCGATGGCGGCGATGCGCCCGTCCACCACGAGGACGTCGGCCGCGCGGGGGGCATCACCGAGGACGCCGGTGACGAGAGCGCCCACGTTGACGAGGGCGAGACGGCTCAGCGGAGGTGCTCGGTCGGGCTCAGAGGACTCTCTCCGGGCTAGATGGACTGAATGCGCTCAGGGTATGTCTCGACGACCGGAGTGTCAACGAGCCGTCGCGCGACGCGACTCAGTCGGGGAACGCGCGCGTGCCTCTGCCCGCCCGTACGGTGAACGGCGGCGTGAAGTAGTCGGCGAGATCGATGCCGATGGGCGAGGTGGGCGCGTAGTAGCCTCTATCTCCGATGCCGATACGGGTGCGCAGGATCCGGCACTCTCCGTCGCCATAGTCGAGCGAGGACATCGTCCGCGACGTTGCTTGTCCGGATCGCTCATAGACCGAGCGGCGCGGCCCGACGAGAGTCGTGGCCGGGACAAGACCGTCAGCGGAGCCGCGCATGAAAGGTGGCCCCGTGCAGTCGGTGGTTTCGAAGTAGGCGTGGCCGCCCATGTACGAGTCGGTCATGCCGAGCAGCAGCGTCATGCCCGAGTCGGTCACCACGGCCACCTCCGCCCATGCAGGACTGTTACCGCCCACCGTGGCCCCGACCTTCTTTCCCGTGGCATCGAACACGACGAGCCGGTCCGTCGGATCGAGCGGCTCCGCGACAGCGCCGGTGGGAATCGGTTCGCCCGGGGTCGCGCGCAGAGCGAACGGCGGCCTGAAGTAATCGGCGAGGTCGATCCCCGCCAGCACCGCCGGCGCAAAGTCCGTGGTCCAGGCGGAATTAAAGCACTGACCGTCGGGCCAGAGAGTGGACCTCATCCTTTGTCGGCGGAACGCTCCCGCCTGGACATGGACGGTCTGCCGCGGGCCGCCAACGTAGGAGCTGACTTGCCGGCCCGAGTACGCTCGGGTGAGGAATGGTCGACCGCTGCACCCCGCCTGCGGAAAATAGAGCTGCGCATTTCCGAACAGGGACGAGGGCGCCACGAAGAGGAACACCGTCCGGCCCGCGCCGGTACGAAACGTCACCTCCGGATTGAGGGCATTCGACAACGTGCCAACCTTTTTGCCCGTGGAGTCGTAGGCCACGAGGCCGTCGCTGCGAAACAACGTCTGGGCCGACGCTGCCGACGCCACCACGAACACGCCGATGAGCGCGAGGATCGACGCCACGCTGCGGCCGATCATGGCGCGACCCCAGGCACTGGTGTCCGCGCGCGCGTCCGGGTTGTGAAGGGCGGAACGAAGTAGTCGGCGAGATCGACGGCCGTCGCCTTCACGGGAGCGGAGAGGTCCCTGATAGGGTCGTGGTCGTGGCAGACACCGTCGGGAGCGAGGGTGGATCTCGCGGTTCGGGCGCGGACCGTGCCCGACTGAACCCAGACGGTCTTACGCGGCCCCACCACCGCCGTGTAGCGATAGAGCTCACCTTCGAACGCATCGACCCGCGCCTGACCCGTGCATCCGGGGTTCGAGAATCGCAGCCACGTGGAGACGAACCCGTCCCGACGCAGATGCACGATCACGGGTGTCGATCCGAGTCGAAACTCCACGAACGTGAAGTCCTCGCCTGTCGATGTCGGCCACGAGCTGCCGACCTGCCTGCCGGTCCCGTCGTAGACGGCGAGATGGTCGGCGTATAGCAGTGTGTCAGCGTGCACGGCCGGTGCGAGGAACACCAGAGCAAGGAGTGACGCGAGGGAAACGAGCGGCCCCATGGGGCCGATGAAGTGCAACTCCTGTGCCTGTGACTGCCGCCACACAAACCCTGGGCAGCCAATGGAATGCCGCATCCTGGTCGCACATTTCTGCAAGCGCGTGCAACATCAGCGCACCGGCGTTCATGGGGTATCCTTCACCCGGCTCGACCGATTCCGGTCAGAGGGGGCGTCGATAACCGATGGGTGAACGGCTGAAGGATAAGGTCGCAATCGTCACCGGC
>CAYQQT010000109.1:0-9385 GCA_964419375.1 uncultured bacterium | reverse complement strand
AATGGTGGGCAGGGACGGGATTGAACCGCCGACACCAGGATTTTCAGTCCTGTGCTCTACCAACTGAGCTACCTGCCCACCAAGACGCGAAAGGATAGCAGAGGGGCGCGGGTGTGTCTATTTCGGGGCGGCCGTGGCCTCCAGCTTCTTGATGATGGCTTCGAAGTACTCCACGGGGCGCGCGCCCAGGATGATGACGCCGTTGAGGACGAAGGCGGGGGTGCCCGTCACACCGAGGCGGCGGGCCTCGTTGGCGTCGGCGACGACGGCGGCGCGGACGCGGTCGGACTTGAGGTCGACGGCCAGCCGGTCCATGTCGAGGCCCATCTGCTTGGCGACGGCCTCGTAGAAGTCCGCGCCCAGCTTGCCCTGGTTCTGGAACAGGATGTCGTGGAACTCCCACGCGCGGTCCGGCGACTGGAGCGCGATCGCTTCCATATAGAGAGCGGCGGGCAGCGCCTCGGGGTGGATCTCCAGCGGCAGGTGCTTGAAGACGACGCGCAGGTCCTGGGCGTAGCGCGCGCGCAGCGTCTCCACCACCTCGAAGCCGCGGGCGCAGTACGGGCACTGGAAGTCGGCGTACTCCACGAGGGTGTACTTGGCGGCAGGCGCGCCGCGGAAGCGGGTCTGCTCCGTGAGCGCGGGGGCCTTGCGGTTGCGGAAGGCCTCCTCGACGGCGTCCTGCTCGCGCCGGTGCGCCAGCTCCTCCTGCGCCTCCATCAGCATCTTCAGCAGCTCGACCTTCTGCTCACGGAGCGCCTGCATGAGGACGTCGGGGTGCTCGCGCAGGAACTGCTGGACGGCTTCGCGCGACAGCGGCTGGGCGAACACCGGCGACGCGAGCATGAGGACAAGAGCGACGAGCAGCGCGCACACGCGCATGGCGGGATCTACTCGACGACGGTGATGACGCCGATGCCGCCGGACTTCTCGAACATCAGCGTGACGATGATGGACTCTCCCGGCACGAGCGGACGCGTGAGGCCGCTGAGCACGACGTGAGGACCCGAGGGCATGAGCGCGACCATCGTGGTGCCCGGCACTTCCAGGCGGCCGGCGGGCACCAGCTGGGCCTCGCGGGCCACGGGCGAGAACGCGCTCATCAGGACGTCGCCGAACTTGCCGGTGCTGTTGAGCTCCATGTAGACGAGGGCGCCGTCGGCCTGGCGGACGGCGCGGCCCTTGCGCGGCGTGATGCGGATGCCGCCGATGTCCTCCACGCTCGGGTAGTGCACGCAGCCGGCCACGACGAGCGCCAGCATGACGACGGCCGCCCCGCGCGCGCGCCTCACGAGCGGCCGAACGCCCCCTCCGCGACCATGGCCTTGAACGCGCGCTCGTAGCCCTGCACCGTGCGCGCCACGTCCTCCTCGGAGTGCATCGCGGAGATCCAGCCGTGGTTGCTCGAGCAGTCCACGCCGTTGTTGAGCAGGGCGCAGCGCAGCAGGTGGTAGTGGGCGCCCTTGCGCGGCCGGTCGAAGCCGGCGAGACCCGGCTTGCCCTCGAAGGAGACGTGATAGATGGACGCCTCGCCGTAGCACGTGCCGGGCGCGCCCGCGCGCTTGAGCGCGTCGGTGAGCGCGCGGCGCAGCTCTTCGCCCGTCTTGCTCGCGCGCGCCTGCAGGGAGGCGTCGGCGCACATCTCCAGCGTCGCGATGGCGGCCGCCGCGGAGAGCGGATTGGCGTTGAAGGTGCCCGCGTGGGCCACACGCTGGCTGCGGTCCCAGTCGGGATCGCCCCGGTGGGTGAGCATCGACATGAGGTCGCGCGTGCCGCACACGGCGCCGCCGGGCAGGCCGCCCGCGACGATCTTGGCGAGCGTGGTGAGATCCGGCGTGACGCCGAAGTACTGCTGCGCGCCGCCCGGCGCGTACCGGAAGCCGGTGATCACCTCGTCGAAGATCAGCACCACCCGGTGCTTCGTCGTGAGCGCGCGCAGCTCTTGCAGGTAGCCCGGGATCGTCGGCGTCGTCCCCGCCTGGCCGCCGGCCGGCTCCATGATGACGGCCGCGACGTCGCCGCGCTGCAGCGCGACTTCCACCGCCTTGATGTCGTTGGGAGGACAGATCAGCACCTGGTCCATCGTGCCGTCGGGCACGCCCGCGGACATCGGCACGTCGTAGGGCGGGTTCACGCCGGCCACGGCGCCGTCGTGCCAGCCGTGGAAGTGGCCCGTGAACTTGACGATCTTCGAGCGGCCCGTGAACGCGCGCGCCACCCGCATCGCCAGGTGCGTGGCTTCCGTGCCGGACATCGTGAAGCGCGTGAGCTCGGCGCACGGGATGAGCTCGTTGACCAGCTCCGCCCAGCGCACCTCGAGCTCGTGGCTGGCGCCCAG
Source organism: uncultured bacterium (assembly GCA_964419375.1). GTDB lineage: Bacteria > Methylomirabilota > Methylomirabilia > Rokubacteriales > CSP1-6 > JBBDXO01. The sequence continues at coordinate 7,047 of CAYQQT010000109.1, read as the reverse complement.
GTGCGTGCCGCGCGCCATCTGCTCCTGCACGGCCTTCACCACGGCGGGATGGCAGTGCCCGAGGAAGAGCGCGCCGTGGCCCATCCAGTAGTCGACGTACTCGTGGCCGTCCACGTCCCACTTGCGCGTGCCGGCGGCGCGGTCGACGTAGACGGGGAACGGCGTGAGATGGCGGATATCGTGCGTGATGCCGCCGGGGATGGCCCGGCGCGCGCGCTCGGCGAGCGCCGCCGATTTCGGGTGCTTGGCGCGATATTCGTCGTGGATGCTCATGCGGGTCGGCCTCCTGGGCGCTTCCATGATACCCCGAGCAGCTCGACGATCGCGGCGTGGGTGTCGAGCGGCAGACCGTCCACGGTGGCCTCGCGGCGGCGCGTGAGGCCGTCGTGGCCGCCCGCCGCCACGCAGGCTTCGATCATCCGCCGCTCGAGCGCGGGCGTGTGCATGAGGGTTACGCCGGCCAGGCGCGCAAGCTGCGCCACGATCCCGTACGCGCCCCAGTTCGACACGCCCGCGACGACCAGGTGATTGACCTTCACAGTAGACGCGATGCGCGCCATGAGCGGGCCCTGGCGGACGATGCGCGTGCGGACGTTGCCCATGCCGATCTCGTTGCCGCCGTCCCCGACGCCGATCGTCACCAGGCGCCCACGGGCCGCGCGAGCGGCCGGTCGAAGGAAGAGGTCGTCGAGGGGCGGGTTCCACGCGGCGACGGAGAGACCGCGCGCGTTGAGATAGTCGCCCGAGCGGCAGCGGCCGGGGCGCTCGATGGCGACCAGATGGCTCGGCTTCACGTCCGCGAGCACGCGGCGCGCGGCGTCGGGGCCGTCGGGATAGACGAGCACGTCGGACGGCTCATCCAGCACGCCGAGGGTGGCGGCGAGCAGCGGCATGGTGACGGCGTCGGTGACGTAGCGGACGTGGGCGCCCAGCCGGCGCAGGGCGCGGCCGAGGACGGCGGCGCCCGGAGGGCCGTCCGTCTCTGACACGCCGTCCTCGACGACGAATCCGGTGACGATGAGCACGCGCCGTGCGCGGTGCAGCGCCGTGGCCGCCGCCAGCGCCCCGCCCTGCACGAAGAACCCGTCGATGCCGCGCCCGCCGGGGTCGAGGGCGAGAAGATGGTCGATGGGGTCGGCGATGGCAGGCACGAATCAGGACCGTACCACAGTGGGGGCCGCCCCTCGCGCGGGCGGCGCCCGGTCAGGCGGTTTCGTCGTAGACGAGCAACTGGTACGGCGCCAGCGGGCGCTGGACGCGGCCGCCGAAGCGGGGGTCCTCGCTGTCGAGCACGACGCGCCCGCCTGCCGTGACGGGGGGCAGGTTCTGCAGTCGCCCGGTGAGATTGGCGACGACCCGCACGCCGCCGCCCGAGGGTGCGCCCCGCGTGAGGGTGAGCACGCCGTCGGCGTCGATGGCGCACGTGGCGCGCTCCTTGTGGCGGCTGCCGAGGGCGGGATGCACGCGCCGCAGCCCCAGCCAGTGCCGGTAGTACTCGCGCAACTCACGGTGGCGCGGCGCCCCCGCCAGCGCATGGCTGAGGCGGGAGCGCACGAAGGTGGCGGGGACACCGGGATCCGGAATGGTGCCCTTCCACCCGAAGCGGCTGAACTCTGCGGCGCGGCCCTGGCGCACCGCGTCCGCGAGGCCGCGGTCGAGGAACGAGGTGAAGAACTGGAAGGGCGCCGTCTCGCCGTACTCCTCACCCATGAACAGCAGCGGGATGGCGGGCGCCGCGAACATGAGGCCGGCGGCAAGCTTCACCGCCTCGAAGGGCACGAGAGTGTTGAGCCGCTCGCCGGCGGCGCGATTGCCCACCTGGTCGTGGTTCTGCACGCAGATGACGAAGCACTCCCCGGGCAGGTCACGGGCGGGGGTGCCGCGCCGGCGGCCGTAGTACTGCGAGGGTTCGCCCTGGAAGGCGAAGCCGTCCTCGATGGCCCGCGCCAGCGGCGCCGTGGCGCCGAAGTCGCAGTAATAGCCGCCGCGCTCGCCGGTGAGCACGGCGTGCAGCGCGTGGTGGAAATCGTCCGACCACACGGCGTCGAGGCCGAGGCCGCCCGCCTCCCGCGGCAGCACGAGGTTACGGTCGTTGTCGTGCGACTCCGCCACGATATGCACGGGACGGTCCAGGAGCCGGACTTCCTCGCGCGCCGCCTCCGCCATCTCCGTCAGGACGTGCACGGGGCGCGTGTCGTAGATCGAATGGATGGCGTCCAGGCGGAGGGCGTCCACATGGAACTCGCGCACCCAGTAGCGCGCGTTGTCCACGAAGTGCCGGCGCACCCCGTCGCTGTCGGGCCCGTCGAAGTTCAGGGCGAGGCCCCACGGTGTCTGGTGGCGGTCGGTGAAGTAGGGGCCGAACTCCGCCAGGTAGTTGCCCTCGGGCCCGAGGTGGTTGTAGACGACGTCGAGAGCGACGGAGAGGCCGTGCGCGTGACAGGCATCGACGAGGCGGCGCAGGCCGCGCGGCCCCCCGTAGGTGGACTGGGGCGCGTAGAGGTGGACGCCGTCGTAGCCCCAGTTGCGCGAGCCCGGGAACTCCGCCACCGGCATGAGCTCGACGGCGGTGATGCCGAGGTCCACGAGGGCGGGCAGGTGCGCAATGACGGCCTCGAACGTCCTCGCGGTGGTGAACGTCCCCACGTGCAATTCATAGAAGACGAGCTCGGAGGGCGAGTGGCCGCGGAATGCCTGGTCGGTCCAGGTGAACTGCTGCGGGTCCACGACGGCGGAGGGACCGTGCACGCCCTGCGGCTGGAAGCGGGAGACGGGGTCGGAGCGATCCCGGGCGCCGTCGAGCCGGTAGAGGTACGGCGTGCCGGCACGCACTGTGGGCGCGGTCAGCTCAAACACGTCCTCCTCGAGGCGGCTCATGCGCGCCAGGGGCCGTCCCTCCACGAGGACTTCCACGGAGCGGCAGGCGGGCGCCCACACGCGGAACGTCGTGCCGTCCTCGTGCACCGTCGCGCCCAGATGAACGCTTGCGCCCAGCGATTTCATACGGTCCAATGATTGCCGGTCGTCACATCCGGGCTCGGCTCTTGCGGAAAGGTGTTCGCGGTCATGGGCTATCCGTTCGCGTTGGTCCTTCATACCCATCTTCCGATGGTAGTCAATCACGGCCGCTGGCCGCACGGCAGCGATTGGCTGACCGAGGCGGCCTTCGAGTGCTATCTGCCGCTGCTGGAGGTCGCGCATCGCCTCGTCGGCGACGGGATCTCGCCCAAGTGGACGATCAACCTCTCCCCCGTGCTCACCGAGCAGCTCGCCTCGCCGGAATTCCAGAAGGAGCTCGCCTTCTACTACGACAACGTGCGGCGCGCGTGCGTGGAGAGCCGCGACCACTTCGCGCGCGAGGGCGACAAGGAGCTGGTGGCGCTCACCCACTTCTGGGAGGAGTTCTACGAGCGCATGTGGGAGCTGCACCGCCGCATCGGCGGCGACATCCCTGGCACGTTCGCCGAGCTGCAGCGCGGCGGCCACATCGAGATGATCACATGCGCGGCCACGCACGGGTACCTGCCGCTGCTCTCGCGCGACGAGTCGATCCACCTGCAGCTGCGCACGGCGGTGGAGACGCACAAGCGCCACTTCGGCCGCGCGCCGCGCGGCATCTGGCTGCCCGAGTGCGCGTACCGGCCGCGCTACGAATGGACGCCGCCCACCGGGCGCGACCGTGGGCGCGAGCGTCGCATGCGTCCCGGCCTCGAAGAGCTGCTCGCCGAGCACGGGCTGGAATACTTCGTCGCCGACTCGCACCTCGTGGCGGCGGGCGAGCCCGTGTTCCTGTACCGCGATTACGTGCCGGCGCGCGCGCAGCGCGGCGAGCCCGCCGCCATCCCGGTGGCGGAGAAGCGCTCCCCCTACCAGCCGTACCGCGTGGCCTCTCGCGGCGGCACCGGCTCCGCGATCGCGTTCTTTCGCGACCCCAAGTCCACCCTGCAGGTGTGGAGCCGCGAGCACGGCTACCCGGGCGACTTCAACTACCTCGAGTTCCACAAGAAGCACTTCCCGGGCGGCCTGCGCTTCTGGCGCATCACGGACTCCAAGGGCGACTTCGGCACCAAGCAGCCGTACGATCCGGTGGCCGCCGCCGAGAGGACCGGCGCGCAGGCCAAGCACTTCGTCTCCCTCGTGCGCGACACCGTCGAGCACGCGGCCGCGGACGGGCCGGCGCTCGTGTGCTCGCCGTACGACACGGAGCTCTTCGGGCACTGGTGGTTCGAGGGGCCGCAGTGGCTGGAGGCGTGCGGGCGCGCCATGGCGGGGGCCGGCCTCACGCCGATGACGCTCGGCGAGGCGCTGGAGGCGGTGCCGGCGACGACGACGCTGTCGCTGCCGGAAGGCTCGTGGGGCGAAGGCGGCGACCACCGCGTGTGGCTCAACCGCGACACGGAGTGGACGTGGGATCGCGTCTACAGCGCGGAGGCAGAGTGGGTCGAGCACCTGGGCCACCTCGCGCAGGACGGCAACAACGCCGACCTGCGCCGCGTGCTCACGCAGGCCACGCGCGAGCTGCTCCTGCTGGAGGCCTCCGACTGGCAGTTCCTCGTCACCACCGCCGCCGCCCGCGACTACGCCGAGCGGCGCGTGGCCGAGCACTACGCGGAGTTCAAGCGCCTCTCCGAGATGGTGCACACGCTGCGCGGCGGGGAGCCCCTGTCCGTGGAAGCCGTCGCCACCGTGCGCCGGCTCGAGCGCGAAGACTTCGTGTTCGCCGACCTCGACCCTTCCTGGGCCCAGTCCCCCAAGAAATAGGCGACGGCCGGGCGATGAGACGACGGCCGCGCGTCTTGGTCATGATCATGGCGGGGGGGAAGGGCGAGCGGCTTCATCCGTTGACGCGCGACCGCTCCAAGCCCGCCGTGCCCTTCGCGGGGCGCTACCGCATCGTGGACTTCGTCCTCTCCAACTTCGTGAACTCCGACATGCTCTCGCTGTACGTGCTCGTGCAGTACAAGTCGCAGTCGCTCATCGAGCACGTGCGCCTGTCCTGGCGCACCACCGGCATCGTGCCCGACTACTTCGTGACGGTGGTGCCGCCGCAGATGCGCTTCGGCCCCGCGTGGTACCGGGGCACGGCCGACGCCGTGCTGCAGAACCTCAACGTGGTGGACGACTTCAACCCGGACTTCATCGCGATCTTCGGCGCCGACCACATCTACCGGATGGACGTCAACCAGATGCTCGCCTTCCACCTCGACTCCGGCGCCGAGGTCACGGTGGCGGCGCGGCCGGTGCCGCGCGCGGACGCCTCGGCCTTCGGCGTGCTCGCCGTCGACGCCCACGGCAAGGTCATCGACTGGGTGGAGAAGCCCACGCAGCCGCCCGCGATGCCGGACGACCCCGAGCGCGCGCTGGTGTCGATGGGCAACTACTTCTTCTCGCGCCAGACGCTCGTGGACGCGCTCCTCGCCGACGCGCGCCGCTCCACCGAACACGACTTCGGCCGCTCCATCATCCCCGAGCTGGTGGAGGGCGGGCGCGTGTACGCCTATGACTTCCAGGCCAACGAGGTGCCCGGCGTGAAGCCCTACGAGGAGCAGGCCTACTGGCGCGACGTGGGGACCATCCAGTCGTACTGGGACGCGCACATGGACCTGCTCGGCGAGTCGCCGCGCTTCGACCTCGACAACCGCTACTGGCCCATCCGCACCGGCCACCACGCGGGGCCGCCCGCGCGCTTCATCGGGGGCGACATCGACAACGCGCACATCGGCGAGGCCTCGCTCGTCAAGCGCGCCACCATCCGCAACTCGATCCTGGGCCGCTCCGTGTGGGTCAACGAGGGCGCCGTCATCGAGGATTCCATCGTGATGGACCACACCACCGTGGGTAAGGGCGCGCGCGTGCGCCGCGCCATCGTCGACCGCTTCAACATCATCCCGTCCGACAGCGAGATCGGCGTCGACACCGCCACCGACCGACGCCACCACTTCGTCGACGCCGCCTCGGGCATCGTGGTGGTCCCGCGCGGGGGACGCCGCGAGTTCCTGCTCGGCCTCGAGGACTTCTGAGGGAGGGACTCGTGCCGCCGAGCCGTTTCGTCGCGATTCACGGACACTTCTACCAGCCTCCGCGTGAGAACCCGTGGCTGGAAGCGGTCGAGGTGCAGGACTCGGCGGCGCCGTACCACGACTGGAACGAGCGCATCACCGCCCAGTGCTACGCCCCCAACACGGCGGCGCGGCGCGTGGATGACCACAACCGCATCCTCGACGTCGTCGACAACTTCGCCAGGATCTCGTTCAACGTGGGCCCCACGCTCGCCGCCTGGCTCGATCGCCACGCCCCCACCGTGTATCGGAAGATTGTCGAGGCGGACCGCGCCAGCGTGGCCGCGCACGGCGGCCACGGCAACGCCATCGCCCAAGTCTATAACCACATGATCATGCCGCTCGCCAGCCGGCGGGACAAAGTCACGCAGGTGCGCTGGGGCATCGACGACTTCCGCGCGCGCTTCGGCCGCGATCCCGAAGGCATGTGGCTGCCGGAGACGGCGGTGGACGCGGAGACGCTCGAGGTGGTGGCGGAGGCCGGCATCAAGTTCACCATCCTCGCCCCCTCCCAGGCGTGGCGGGTGCGGCCCGTCGACGGCGGCGACTGGCGCGAGGTGAACGAGCGCGTGGATCCCAGCCGGCCTTATCTCTGGCGCGGCCCGCACGGCCTCACCCTCGCGCTCTTCTTCTACGACGGGCCCATCTCCCGCGCCATCGCCTTCGAAGGCCTCCTCGAGAGCGGCGAGAAGCTCGCGCGCCGGCTGCTCGACGGCTTCTCGGCGGAGCGTGACGAAGACCAGCTCGTGCACTGCGCCACCGACGGCGAGTCCTACGGCCACCACAGCCGCTTCGGCGAGATGGCGCTGGCGGCCGCCGTCGAGCGCCTGGACGCGGACGATTCCGTACACCTCACCAACTACGGCGCCTTCCTCGCCGCGCACCCGCCGCGGTGGGAGGCGCAGATCCACGAGCGCACGTCGTGGAGCTGCGCGCACGGCGTCGAGCGCTGGCGCGCCGATTGCGGCTGCCGCGTGCGTGGGGACTG
>CAYQQT010000108.1:3242-9395 GCA_964419375.1 uncultured bacterium | reverse complement strand
CCGCGGCCGGCTTGACGCCCGCCAGGCCGTGAATGACGTGCTGGAGAACTATCGGGACTTTCTCGTGGGAACACGCTCATGACGGCAGAGACGATGGTGGCCACCGCCGGAGGAAGTCGATGATGCTCGACCGAATCTTCTGCAACGTTGGTGCGGATCTCGCGCGTGCACGGCAGGACAACGTGAGCCTGGGCCGGTGGACGCTTCTCATCTTTCTCAAGCCAGGAACGATGGCCGTACTCAGCTACCGCTTCTCGCGCTGGGCGGGCGCCATCCGGGTGCCGGTTCTCCGCCAGTTCCTGGCGGTCTTCGCATTCGTCGTCCGGTGCGTGGTGGAAATCATCAGCGGTGTCTATATCTCGCCAAAGGCGGATATCGGCCCGGGGCTGGTGGTCCACACGCCGTACGGTGTTTTCGTGGGCGCGACGAAGATCGGCAAGAACTGTTATCTGCAGCACGGCGTCGTCATCACCTACGGCACCCGGCGCATCGGCGATAACGCCTACTTCGGACCGGGCGCGAAGGTGATCGGCGATGTGACCATCGGCAACAACGTCATCGTGGTCGCCAACAGCCTCGTCGTCGCCAACGTGCCTGACGACACGACCGTAATGGGCGTGCCGGCCAGGATCAGCGTGCCGCGCGGGCGGCGTCTGCTCTTCAACTATGAAGCGCCAGCCGAGAAGGGTCACAGCGCCAGCCGCGGCGCCACGGCCCCCGGCGCGCAGCGGGACTAATCCAATGGACTTTGCGTGGAGCGAGGAGCAAGCCCTGCTGCGCCAGACGATCGTCCGGTTTGCCCAGCAGGAGCTGAACGACGACGTGATCGAGTTGGACCGGCGCGGAGACTTTTCCTGGTCCGGCTGGAAACGATGCGCAAGCGTCGGCATCCAGGCGCTTCCGGTGCCGAGCGAGTTCGGCGGCGGGGGTGCCGACATCCTGACCACCGTCTGCGCCCTCGAAGGGCTCGGCTACGGCTGTCGCGACAACGGGCTCATCTTCTCCATCAACGCGCATATGTGGAGCTCGGAGATCCCGCTGACGAGCTTTGGCACGCCGGCGCAGAAGGAGCGGTATCTGCCCCGCCTGGCGAGCGGCGATCTGATCGGGGCGCACGCCATGACGGAGCCGACGTCAGGCTCGGACGCTTACAGCCTGCAGACGCGCGCCGTGCGCAAGGGTGACCGGTACGTGCTCAACGGGCGGAAAATGTTCATCACGAACGCTCCGGTGGCAGGTCTGGTGATCGTGTTCGCGCGCCTCGAAGACGCCAACGGGGCCATCACTGCTTTTCTCGTCGAGCGCGATACCCCGGGCTTCTCCATCGGACAGACCCTCGAGAAGATGGGCCTTCGGACCTCGCCGATGGGCGAGCTGGTCCTCGAGGACTGCGCCGTCCCCGAAGAGAACATCCTGGGGTCGATCGGCGCCGGCCCGACGATCTTCGCGGCGTCCATGGAATGGGAGAGGATCTGCATCGTGGCCAGTCACATCGGCGGCATGCAGCGTCTCCTGGAAATGTCGATCCGGTACGCCAAAGAGCGGCAGCAGTTCGGGCAGCCGATCGGGAAGTTCCAGTCCATCGCGAGCAAGATCGCGGAGATGGAGGTGCGGCTCGAAACCTCGCGGCTGGTCCTCTACAAGGCGGCCTGGCTGAAGAAGACCGGCAAGCATCCGATCCGCGAGGCGTCCATCGCCAAGCTCCACGTCAGCCAGGCGTACATCCAGACCTGCATGGACGCGTTACAGATTCACGGCGGCTACGGGTACATGACGGAGTACCAGATCGAGCGCGAGCTGCGCGACGCACTCGGCGGGACGATCTACTCGGGCACGTCCGAGATCCAGAAAATGATCATCGCCAGCCTGCGAGGGCTCTAAAAGTACCGCCATGGCCTATCTCCTACAGCAGCTGGCCACGGAGAGCGCGATGCGCGCGCCGGATCGAACGGCGGTCACGGCCCGCGGCCAGAGCCTGACGTATGCGCAGCTGGAGGACGCGTCGAACCGGCTGGCTCACCTCTTGCGCGACCGCGGAGTGCGCGCTGGCGACCGTGTCGGCCTGTTCTTCCCGAAGTCCGTCCAGTCGGTGGTCTCCATGCTCGGCACCCTCAAGGCCGGAGCCGTCTACGTGCCCATCGACCCCCAGGCGCCGGTGGCCCGTGCCGGTCTCATCACGCGCAACGCGGGCCTCAAGTGCCTGATCACGACCCAGGCGGCGGTGGCGGCGATCGCGCAAGCGGGCGTGGAGGACGTGGCCTCCTACGTTCTGACCGATGCGACGACGGCCGCCGCGGCGGGGCAGCCCCGCGTGGTGAGCTGGGAAACTCTCGAAGCCTTCCCGACCACCGTGCCCGGGACGGCGCGCATCGAGAGCGATCTGGCCTACATCCTCTATACGTCGGGATCGACGGGCGTTCCGAAGGGCGTGATGATTACCCACCGGAACGCGCTGACCTTCGTGGACTGGTGTGCGGCGACGTTCGCGATCCAGGCCGACGACAGGCTGTCGAATCACGCCCCGCTTCACTTCGACCTCTCGGTGTTCGACGTCTACAACAGCCTTCTCGCCGGCGCCTCTGTCCACCTGATCGACTCCGAGACCGCGGTCTTTGCGGCCAGCCTCGCCAAGTTCATCGAGGCCCGGCAGATCACCGTGTGGTACTCCGTGCCGTCAGCCCTGATCGGGCTCCTGCTGCACGGCAATCTCGGCCGGCGTGCGCTCGGCGCGCTCCGGCTGGTGCTCTTCGCCGGTGAAGTGTTCCCGATGAAATACCTCCGCCAGCTGGCCGAGACGCTGCCACAGGCGGAGCTCTACAACCTCTATGGCCCCACCGAGACGAACGTCTGCACCTTCCACGGGGTCGAGCGTCGCGCCCTGCCGTTCTCGGAACATCTGCCCATCGGGCGGGCCTGTGCGAACACGGACGTGTTCGCCGTGAACGATCACGACGAGCCGATCGCGCCGGGCCAAGTCGGCGAATTGTACGTGCGCGGCCCGGCCGTCACACCCGGGTACTGGGGCGATGCCGACAAGACGGCGCGCGCCGTGCTCGGCAACCGCTTTCAGCCGCACTTCGGCGAGCGCGTGTACCGCACCGGCGACCTCGTGACGGTGGACGCCGACGGCGTGTACTGGTTCCAGGGTCGGCGGGACAGCATGATCAAGAGCCGCGGGTATCGCATCGAGCTCGGGGAGATCGAGGCCGCCGTGCACGCCCACCCGGCCGTCCTCGAAGCCGCGGCCGTTCCCATTCCCGACGAAGAGATCGGGAACAGGATCAAGGCCTTCGTGGTGCTGAATCCCGGCGCGCAACTGTCCGCACCAGAGCTGCAACGTCATTGCGCGACCCGCGTACCCAACTACATGGTCCCGGAGATGATCCAGTTCTGCGAGCGGCTCCCCAGGACATCGACCGGAAAGGTCGATCGAACGCTCCTGGTGACCGGCGTAACGGATAGGAGAGACGATGCTCGATCGGCATGAGGTTACCGCAGTCATCCGCCAGTTCATCGTGGACAACCTTGCGGCATCCAAGGGTGTGTCGTCGATCGCTGACGATGATTCGCTGACGACCAGCGGGATCGTCGACTCGCTCGGGATCTTCCAGGTCGTAGCGTTTCTGCAAGAAACATTCGACGTCCCGATCGATGACGACGACATCACGGTCGAGAACTTCTCGACGATCGAAATGATCACCCGATTCGTAACCGAGCGACTGGAGTTGGCCGCGAGCCGGTCGACAGCGTCGGAAGCCGGGGAATGATGCTGGCGGGGGAGACCGCCGTACCAGAATTGGCATCGGTCCGTCGTCGCCGGTGATCCGTATGCGAAGAGTCTTGACTGCGTATCGATCGTTTCGACGTGGTGGGGTCGTGGGCCTCGCAAGGCTGCTCTGGGACCACCTGGGAGCCACGCCGTACGAGCTGTATCGCTTCGATCTGTCGCGGCCCATATCGGTTATGCCTGAACCGGATGGTCTTCGAATAGAGGTCGGTGATATCAACCGGCTTCGCGCATGGGTGCGCACACGCAAAGGTGTCGTGCCTGCCCCGTATCTTGGAACGGCCCGTGACCCGGCTCTGGCGTTCTGCTGGGCTCTGAGCGGTCAGCAGCCGGTGGGCATCATCTGGATGGGCGTGGCATCTCCCTTGATCCGGCTTGCGGCGGGCGAGGCCATGACCAAGGATTCGTATACCGATCCTCAGTGGCGCGGCCGAGGGGTGGGTAAGGCGCTCAAGGCAGCAGCCTGCCGGTGCCTCAAAGAGCGCGGCTTCAAGTTCGTCTACACCACCGTGCGGACTGACAACGTTGCCTCCCGTCGCATCCAGGACGCGCTCGGGTTCGTCCGCGTGGGTGGCTTCACCTCGCGCGGGCTCTTCAAGACGCGCCCGGCCACCACGCGTTGGGCCCAGCCGGGCCGCGCGACGAGCGCGATTTGAGCGGCGAGCTTCGCAGTGCGATGACGAACGTCAGGCGTGGCGCCACCGGGGCGAGCCAGAGCGTGCAGTCCAGAAATCATCTGGAGGGAGCAGGGTCCGGAGCAACGATGAAACACATCATTTGCAAAGAGACGGCGCGGCTCGAGCTGCAGCTGTACCGTGATCGCTTGCGCGCCGTCGTGTTGACGGGCAGCCTGGCGCGCAACGAGGGCACGTTCGTCGAGGGTGCCGGCGGCTGCCGGCTCCACGGTGACGCCGAGTTCATCTTCGTGTTCGGGGATGACGGCATACTCCCGTCCACCGCCGACCTCGCCGTCATGAGTCAGCAGATCGAAGAGCGCGTCCATCGCCAGGGACTTCGCGCCGAGATCACGGTGAGCGCGGTGCGGCCCGGCTACTTCCGTCGCCTCGAGCCGAGCATCTTCGCCTATGAGCTGAAGGCGTGCGGAGAGACGGTGGCGGGTGACAGCAAGCTCCTCGCACTCATTCCCGACTTCGGCCCCCGCGAGATCCCTCGGGAAGACGCCTGGCGTATGCTCGCGAATCGCCTCGTCGAGCAGCTCGAGAGCGTCGATGAACTGATCGAGGGACGCCCCACGCTGTCGCCGGGATCGTACTACCGCACGGTGAAGCTGTACCTCGATATGGGCACCTCGCTCCTCGTGTTCGCCGGAGCCTACGCCCCTACGTACGAAGAACGCTGCAAAACCCTCAGCCTGCTAGTCGAGCCGCCGCCAGGCCTCAAGCCATGGCCGTTCCCCATCGAGAGGTTCGCCGCCGACGTGGCCGCCTGTACGGAATGGAAGCTGAGCCCCACGGGTCCGGCGAATATGAGCCGCCGGTTCTGGGAGCAGGCCGTCGATTACGCCCAGGCCTTGTGGCAGTGGGAGCTGACGCTGCTCCATGGACGGGAGGCTGGGGCCGTCCCGTCAACGGATTCGTGGATGCGTCGCCAGCCGATGCTCGAGCGCCTCCGAGGCTGGGCGCACGTCACACGGCAGGAGGGCTGGCTGGCAAGTTGGCCGTGCTGGCCGCAGTGGATCCGGCAGGCATTCGTAGCCTCGCCACGCTACGCCGTGTATGCGGCCGCGACCGAGCTGCTGTTCCACGTCAGGTCCGGCCAGGGCCTGGATGCCGAGGCGTACCCGGTTGAAATGCGCCGCCGCCTTCCCGTCGTCACGGGCAACGGCTCGCAAAACGGAAAACCGGCGTGGAGCCACCAGGCGGCGGACGTACTGTTCAACTATCGGAAGTTCCTCGTGAACACGCGCGCCTGATGAGCTCCCATGAACTGTCGCGCGCGGCCTTCGATTCGACGACTGGCCGTGGGGCCTCGGCCGCAGATCGGCCGTCGCGGCCGGCGTTCCGCTGGGCGGACGTGGTTGAGGCACCGCTGCACGACTATCCCATCCGGGACGAGATCCTCTTCCAGCATCTCGCGTTTGGGCCGGACTCCGACGTCCTCGAGGTAGGCCCGGGGAGTGGGTTCACCGCCTTCCGCCTCGCACGGCACGTGCGGCACATCACCCTTCTCGACGTCTCCTCCCGCGCGATCGACGAGCTCCGCGGGGAGCTGCGACACGCGCCCAATGTGACTTTCCTGTGCGCCGATATCACGGCGCCCGACGTGGCGAGCCGGCTCCAACGAAAGTTCGACACGGCCTTCGCTCTCGACATGTTCGAGTACGTCACGGACCCGGCGGCGTGCCT
>CAYQQT010000108.1:0-3142 GCA_964419375.1 uncultured bacterium | reverse complement strand
ACACGGCCTTCGCTCTCGACATGTTCGAGTACGTCACGGACCCGGCGGCGTGCCTGCGCAACCTGGCCTCCGTGCTGCGCAGCGGCGGGCAACTGTTCCTCTCGTTCCCCAACGTGCCTCCGCCGGTGGGCGACGGTGTCACGTGGTTCACCGATCTTTCAGCCCTCGAGACGATGCTCGGTGCCGCCGGCTTCGAACGGTGGGAGATCTTCGCGGTGCGGCCGCGCCGCTTCGCCGGCGCCGTCTACACCGTGCTCCACGAGTGGCCGCTGCGGGCCTACCGGCGTCTTCGCGCGGGCAACGCCCACGCTCGCCCGCAGATCTACGAGGCGACGTGGGCGTTTCAGCATCGCCGGCGCCTGCTGCGGGCCAAGGTCGGCCTGCATTTGTATTGGGCCCTCCTCGGTTGCGTCATGCGGCGCGGCGGCGACGTTTTCGTCAGCGAGCCCGTCGGCCCGCCGCTTGGTCGGCAGCTGGTGATTCGAGCCACCCGATGAGCAACCGGACCGAAGGCTACTCGATCGACGCGCTCACCGAGGTTCAGTCGGCGCGCTGGGACGATCTGATCGCGTCCTACCCGGGAGTGCAGCTGTTCCACCGAACTCCCTGGCTCGACTATCTGGTGGCAAGCCGCGGCGTTGATCTTCGGATGTGGGCCATCAAGGACGCCGAACGCACCCTCGGCTACTTCTGTGGCGGGCTGGTTCAGAAGGGCCCCTTCCGCATCCTTGGCAGCCCGCTGAAGGGCTGGGGCACGAATTACATGGGGCCCATCGTCCCTGCCGATATCGATGCGACGCGCCTCGTCCGGGCGCTGGACGACCTCGCCGCTCGCGAAGGCCTTGCCATGACCGAGATCGAGAGTCCGGCGCTCACCGACGAGGTCCTTCAAAGCGCAGGGTTCCATGCCGTGCGCGGCTGGACCTATCGCGTGTCGCTCACGCCGGGCGATCCCGACCAGATGTGGCACACGCTCGACTCGACCGCGCGGAACCGTGTGCGCAAGGCGCTCAAGATGGGCCTCACGGTGGAGAATACCGACGACCCGTCGATCGCCGACGAATTTTACGACCTGTATTCGGAGCTCGTGAAGCGCAAGGGGTTCACACCGCCCTACCTGCGAGAGTATCCCCAGCAGCTCGTGCGCCACCTGAAGAAGGCGGACCTCCTCTTTGCCTTGCGCGTGCGTGATGCCAAAGGCCGGGTCCTCGCCACGGGCCTCTTCCCCCACGACGACGAGACGGTGTACTTCTGGGGCGGCGCCAGCCGGCATGAAGACCGCGAGCAGTGTCCCAACGAGCTGCTGCACTGGAGCGTCATGCGTCTGGCCGCCGAGCGTGGACTGCGGCAGTACGACATGTGCGGCCACGGCCGCTTCAAGAAGAAGTTCGGGGGCGAGCTGATCGAGCTGAAGCGCTGGCAGAAATACTACTGGCGAAGCGCTCGCTGGGCACGCAAGAGCTACGAGGTGTACTACCAGGCGGGGCGCCGCGTGGGTGCGTGGCTGCCAAACACGAAGCAGAATTCTGATCACCATCGCTTACCCGCACCAAAGCGGTACGAGTTCGACGCCTTGACCCCGCGCGAGCTGACGCAATGGGACGATCTGATCGCCCCCTACGAAAGCCGGCAGCTCTTCCACCAGAAAATCTGGCTCGACTACCTCGCGGCCAGCCGGGGGGTGGAGCCGCGCTTCTGGGCGGTCCGGGATGGGTCTCGCGCGGTCGGTTACTTCTGTGGCGCCGTCGCCAGGAAGGGGCCGTTCAAGATCCTCGGCAGCCCCCTCAAGGGGTGGACGACGAACTTCATGGGGCCGCTCTTCAACAGCGGCTTCGACCAGGAGGCGTTTCTGCGGGGGGTCGATGCGCTCGCGAAGCGCGAGCGATTCGCGATGGCCGAGCTCGAGAACCCCATCCTGGCTCCCGGCGCCATGAAGGCGTTCGGGTACGAGGGAGTGGGCCAGCCCACGTACATCGTCGAGCTGACGCCCGAGGACCCGGGCAAGATGTGGGGCCGCATCGACGTCAAGTCGCGGCAAAAAGTGAAGAAGGCACGCAAGCTCGGTCTCGTCGTCGAAGAGATGGACGATCGCAGCATCACCGACGAGTTCTACGACCAGTTCGTGGAAGTCCTGGCGCGAAAGAACCTCTTTCCGCCATACGGCCCCGAGACACCGCGCCTGCTCTTCGAGTTCCTGAAGCCACGCAACATGCTGCTCGCGCTGCAGATTCGTGACGCCAGCGGCGCCAGTGTGGCCATCGGCCTCTTCCCGCATGACGACACGACCCTGTACTACTGGGGCGGCGCCAGCCGCATTGCCGCGTGGAAATCCTCTCCCAACGACCTCCTGCAATGGGCCGCCATGGAGAAGGCCGCAGAGAAGGGCCTGCGCGTCTACAACATGTGCGGCTACGGGTACTTCAAGAGCAAGTTCGGCGGCACTCTCCAGGAGCCCCAGCGATGGCACAAGAGTTACTGGGCCAGCGCCACGGTGGCCCGGCGGGCTTATGCCGTCTACTTCAATCGGTCGATTCGGCTCCGCGGCTGGTGGCAACGGGTGACCCAGCGGAACCGCGTCGCGCCCGACGGCCAGGAAGGCTAACGATGCGCCTCCTGTTCGTGGTCCTCTCCTACCCGCTGCCCGCCAATAACGGGCACAAGATCCGCACGTGGGCGTTGCTGCGCGGGCTGGCCGCGGAGGGGCACGATGTCTCGCTGCTGGCCTTCGCCCGCGAGGGCGAGGTCCTTGGCGACGAAGCGCTGGTGGCTTCCGTATGCCGGCACGTCGACATCGTCCCCGTCGCCGGCCGCAGCGTCGTCCACGGTCTGGACATCGGCGGGCGTCTGGCGCGGCTCGTCTCGTCCCGCCCCTACGCCGTCACCCGCTGCGCCTCGCCCGCGCTGCGGGCCAGCATCCTGGCGCACGCGCGCGATCACCGGTTCGACGCCATCGTCTGCGACATCTTCACCTTCGCCAGCGTGCCGTCGCTCGGCATTCCGGTCCTGGTCAACAACGAGAATGTCGAGCACATCATGCTCAGACGGTATCTCGACCACGAGCGTAACCCCGCCAAGCGTCTCTACGCGTGGCTCGAGGCGGTGAAGATGGAGCGCTGGGAGCGTGCCGTCTGGCGGCAGTCCG
>CAYQQT010000107.1:0-9404 GCA_964419375.1 uncultured bacterium | reverse complement strand
GGGTCGGGCAAGACCACCCAGATGCGCCGGCTCGAGCGCTGGCTGAAGTCCGAGGGGGTCAAGGTCGAGCGGACCGCGGAGCCTGACGGCACCGCGCTCGGTGTCGGCGTGCGCCGGCTCTTCGAGCGGGGTCCGCTGCCGCTGGCCGAGATGTTTCTCTTTCTCGCCGCCCGTCATCAGCACGTGAATGAGAAGCTCCGGCCGTGGCTGCGCGCGGGCCGCGTCGTGCTGTGCGACCGCTACGCCGACGCCACCGTGGCCTACCAGGGGTACGGGCGCGGCCTCGATTCCGCCATGATCCGCGAGATGAATCTGCTCGCCACGGGCGGCGTCCTGCCCGACCTCACGCTGCTCTTCGATCTCGACCCGAAGATCGGCTTCGCGCGCATCGGGCGGCGGCGGCTCGACCACTTCGAGCGGCAGGCGCTCGCCTTCCATCGCAAGGTGCGCCGCGGCTACCTCGAGATCCGGCGCGCGGAGCCCAAGCGCGTCCGACTCGTCGATGCCGCCCGCGACCCCGGCGACGTGGCCGCGCGCGTGCAGATGATCGTGGGGGAGCACCTGCGTGGCGCTTGACGCCATCCGCGACCAGCCGCGCGCGGTGGACCTGCTCAGGCGCGCGCTTGCGGGCGACCGCGTCGCGCATGCCTACGCTTTCATCGGGCCCGCCGGCTCGGGCCGGATGACGACGGCGATCGCTTTCGCGGGCGCGTTGCTCTGCGCCAGGGGCGGCTGTGGCGCGTGCCGGGACTGCTCGGCGGCGGCGTCGCGACAGCACCCGGATCTGCACGTGCTGGCGCCGACGCCCCCCAAGACGAATCCGAAGGGCACACCGCTGATCCGCGTCGATGACGTGCACGAGATGGTGCGCCAGGCGTCGCTGCGCCCGGTGATGTCGCGACGGCGTGTCCTCATCGTGGACGACGCCGACCGCATGACGGATGGCACGCCGGAGACCATCCTAAAATTTTTGGAAGAGCCTGCGCCCGGCACCGTCATCATCCTCGTCCTGTCGCGCGCGCGCGCGGTGCCCGCCACCGTTATCTCGCGCTGCCAGATCGTTCGCTTCCGCGCGCGCGGCGGCGTCGAGGGCGCGGCGGCGGTGGCGGAAGCCGCCGACCTCCTCCACGAGGTGCGCGAGGGGGGGCCGCCCGCCCTCTTCAAGCGGACGGAGCGGATGGACCGCGAGCGCGCGGAAACCCTCATCGACGGGTGCTGGCTGCTCTGCCGCGAGCTGCTGCTGGCGCGCGCGGGGGCGCCCGCCGCGCTGCTGAGCGACGCCTCCCATGCCGAGGCGCGCGCGAAGGAAGCGGCATACTGGACGGACGAAGCGCTACTGGCCGCCATCGAGGTGTGCCGCGAGGCGCGCGAGGCGCTCGTGTACAACGTGGCGCCGCGCTTGACGATCGACATGATGCTGAGCCGCCTCGCCCGGCGAGCGGCCTGAGAGAAGGGGCGATGGACGAATACCTGATCGGCGTGCGGCTGCGCGAGATCGCGTTCGCCGAAGACTACAAGCTCGTGGGCGAGCTGGTGCTCCACGTGGGTGACATCGTGGTGGTGGAGACGGTCACCGGCGTAGCGCTGGGCGAGGTGCGCCGGCCGCGCCGCGAGGTGCCGGAGTCCAAGCGCGATCGGCTCTACCGCCGGGTGGTGGGGCTGGCCTCGGAGGCGGAGAGCGGGGAGTACCGCGAGCGGCGGCCGCGCGAGGAGCGCGGGATCGCGAGCAGCCAGCGGCTGGCGCACGCGCGCAACCTCCCCATGAAGATCGTCGACGTCGAGATGCAGCCCGCCCAGCGGCGCGTCACCGTGTCGTTCAGCTCGGACGACCGCGTGGATTTCCGCGAGCTCGTGCGCGACCTCGCGCGCGAGTTCCGGGCCCGCGTCGAGATGCGCCAGGTGGGTGCCCGCGACACCACCCGCGCCATGGACGGCATCGGGCCCTGTGGCCGGCAGCTCTGCTGCTCGTCGCACCTGACGAAGTTCGAGCCCATCTCGGTGAAGATGGCCAAGGCGCAGGACATGCCGCTCACCGACAGCCGCCTGCTCGGCAACTGCGGCCGCCTCAAGTGCTGCCTGCTCTACGAGTTCTCGACGTACCAGGAGCTGCGCGCGCAATTGCCGCGCGTGAACACGCCCTGCGAGGCCTCGTGCGGGGGCGGCGGGTGCATGACGGGCAAGGTGCGCTCCATCCGCGTCCTCAAGCAGTCCGTCGTGGTCGTCTTTCCCGACGGCACGCAGGCGGAGGTGCCGCTGAGCGAGCTCACGTGGGAAGGCCGCGAGCACGTGAAGGGGCAGCTCGGCACGTGAGCGCGTTCTACCTCACGACGCCCATCTACTACGTCAACGCCACGCCGCATCTCGGCCACGCGTACACGACGATCGTGGGCGACGCCATGGCTCGCTACCGCCGGGCCGCCGGTGATCGGGTGTGGTTTCTCACGGGCACCGACGAGCACGGCGACAAGATCGCGCAGGCGGCCGCGAAAGCGGCAATGTCGCCGCAGGCGTATGCGGACCAGATCTCCGGCGCCTTTCGCGAGACGTGGCAGCGGCTGGGCATCACCAACGACGACTTCATCCGCACCACCGAGGAACGGCACCAGAAGGTCGTGCAGAACGTCCTCCAGGCGCTGTGGGACGCCGGCGAGATCTACCTCGGCAAGTACGGCGGCAACTACTGCTACGGCTGCGAGCGCTTCTACACGGACAAGGAGATCGTGGACGGCAAGTGTCCCGATCACCAGACCGCGCTCACGTACATCGAGGAGGAGAACTACTTCTTCAAGATGTCGCAGTACCAGTCGTGGCTCATCGACTACGTGCAGGCGCACCCCGATCTCATTCGGCCCGAGCGCTATCGCAACGAGATCCTCGGCTTCCTACGCGACCCCCTTCAAGATCTGTCCATCAGCCGGCCGCGCACGCGCCTGGAGTGGGGCATCCCGCTGCCCTTCGACGACAAATACGTGACCTACGTGTGGTTCGACGCGCTCATCAATTACGTGTCGGCACTGGGCGAGTCCAGCGGGGAGAAGTTCCAGACGTTCTGGCCCCACGTGCAGCACCTCATCGGCAAGGACATCCTCAAGCCCCACGCCATCTACTGGCCCTGCATGCTGAAGGCGATGGGGGTGCCGATCTTCACGCACCTGAACGTGCACGGCTACTGGGGGCTCGGCGGCGGCAAGATGTCGAAGTCGGTGGGCAACGTGGTGGAGGCGCTCGCGCTCGCGGACAAGTACGGCAACGACGCCTTCCGCTACTTCGTGATGCGCGAGATGGCGTTCGGCCTCGACGCCGACTTCTCCGAGGAGGCGCTGGTGGGGCGGCTCAACGCCGACCTCGCCAACGACCTCGGCAACCTCGCGTCGCGCGCCACCACGCTGCTCGTGAACTTCCGCGCGGGCGTGGTGCCGCCGACGGGTGCGGCCGCGCCCGCGAGGGACGCGCTCGCCAGGGCGTTCGCGGCCAGCCTCGCGCAGGTGGACGTCGCCATGGGCGAGTTCGCGTTCCAGCGCGCGCTGGCGGCGATCTGGGAGTTCGTGGGCGCCGTGAACCGGTACATCGACACCGCGCAGCCGTGGGCGCTCGCCAAGCAGCCCGAGTCCGCCGCGCGCCTCGACGAGGTCCTTTTCGACATGGCGCAGTCGCTGTTTTGCCTGGGGATCGTCCTCGATCCTTTCCTGCCCGACGCCGCCCGCAAGCTGCGGCAGGCGGTGGGGCACACGGGCGACGCGCGGCTGGCGGACGCGCGCTGGGGCGCGCTCGCGAGCGGCACGACCATCCAGAAAGTGTCCGGACTGTTCCCGCGCATCGAGGACAAGAAGGCCGGCCCTGCCGCCGCGGCCACCGTCCCCGCCACCGACGGCGAGCGGGCCGCGCGCATCACCGTCGAGGACTTCGGCAAGATCGACCTGCGCGTGGCGCTCGTGCTCGCGGCGGAGGCGGTGCCGAAATCCAGGAAGCTGTTGAAGCTGCGCGTGTCGCTCGGCGCCGAGGAGCGCACGGTGCTCGCCGGCATCGCCGAGCACTACGCGCCCGCTGACCTCGTGGGAAAGAAGGTCGTCGTCGTCGCCAACCTGCAGCCCGCCAAGCTCATGGGCGTGGAGTCGCAGGGCATGATCCTGGCGGGCTCGGTGGAGGGCGCGCTCGGCGTGCTCACGCCCGACCGCGATCTTCCGCCGGGGGCGAAGGTGAAGTGATGGAGGCGCCCAGCGACGAGTTCATCCGCACCATCGTGGCGGTGGCCGAGCGCGATGCCGGCATCGCGCGCATCCTGCGCGAGATCTGCGCGCTCGAGGGCGCCGTGCGCGGCAGCGCGCTCGACCTCGTGGGCGCGCACCTGCGCAACCAGGCCGCGGCGCCGGACGTGCTCGAGTGCGTGCAGGCGCTGCGGCGCGACGACGTGGCGCGCGCGCTCGGCGAGCGTCTCGGCACGGGGTAAGCGGCACGGAGGCGCCGGCGTCTGTCTCAGGGCCGCCCCCGGAGGAGCCGGGCACACCCGTTCGATACGTCGGGGTCTCCGCCGGGTGGCTCAAGAAGTGGGGGATCTCGCTCGCGTCGTTCGTGGGCGGCGTGCTGACCATCTTCGTGTTCCAGCGCGGGCTGCCCCACGTGAGCTGGATCATCGGCTACGTCCTGCTGCTCTGGCTGCTCGTCGCCGTCGTGGTGCAGACGCGCGATGCCCTGGAGAGCTCCGGCAAGCCGGCGCACCGGCTCGTGCTCACCGCCACCGAGTACACCATCCAGACGCTCTACCACGGCGTGCTCCTCTTTCTCATCCCCGCCTATTACGCGGCGGCCACGCTGACGTCGGTGAACGCGTTCTTCGTGGCGCTGCTCGTGGCGCTCGCGCTGCTTGCCACCTTCGACCCCTGGTATCGAGCGATCGTGCACCCGAGGCCATGGGTGCGCGCGATCTTCTTCATCGTCTCCCTCTTCGGCGCCCTCAACCTTGCCCTGCCCCTCGTGCGCGTGCCGCCGATCGTCGCGCTCGTGCTCAGCGCGTGGACGGCGACGGTGGGCATCACGCCCATGGTCTGCCGCGCGCGCGGGTGGCGATGGTCGCGCGGCCTCCTCGCCACCGCCACCGTCGGCGTGGCCGTCGTGATCATCGTCAGCCTCGCCCGCGTCTGGATCCCTCCCGCGCCGCTCTTCCTGGCGAAGGCGACGCTGGCATGGAACGTGGGCTCCGTCGATTCCCTCGAGCCACCCTCGCTCATCCCCGCCCGCGAGCTCCTCGAGCGCGGGCTCGTCGCGTACACCGCCATCTACGCCCCGGCGGGGCTGCACCAGACCGTGGAACACGTGTGGCGGCTCGACGGGCGCATCGTGGACGTCGTGAAGCTCACGCCGGTGGAAGGCGGGCGCCGCGAGGGCTATCGCACCTTCTCACGCAAGACCGGGTTTCCAGAGCGGCCGCAGGGGCGCTGGACGGTGGACGTGATGACGGGCTCGGGCCAGCTCATCGGGCGCCTGCGCTTCAGGGTCGTCTAGATGGACCTGTTCGACACGCACGCGCACCTGCACTTTCCCGACTTCGACGCCGATCGCGACGCGATGCTCGCGCGCGCCCGGCAGGCGGGCGTGCGGCGCATGCTCACCATCGGCACCGACGTGCCAACGTCGCAGGCCGCCATCGACATCGCCGGCCGCGAGCCCGACGTGTGGGCCTCGGTGGGCGTGCACCCGCACGACGCCGCGGACGCGGACGAGGCCGTGCTCGCGGAGGTCGAGCGCCTGGCGCAACAGCCGCGGGTCGTCGCCATCGGCGAGATCGGGCTCGACTTCTTCCGCAACCTGTCGCCGCGCGACGCCCAGGAGCGCGTGCTGCGCCGGATGCTCGACCTCGCACGGCGGACGCGCAAGCCGGTGGTCGTGCACTGCCGGGATGCGCACGCGGAAACGTTGGCCATCCTCGCGGAGGAGCGCGTGCGCGAGGTGCGCGGCATCATGCACTGCTTCTCCGGCGACGTGGAGATCGCGCGCCGCTGTCTCGATCTCGGATTGCTCATCTCGCTCGCGGGGCCGGTCACGTATCCGAATGCCCGCGCGCTGCCGGACGTCGCCCGCTTCGTCCCCGCCGACCGCCTCGTGCTCGAAACGGACTGCCCCTACTTGCCGCCGCAGGGCCACCGCGGCCAGCGCAACGAGCCCGCGTACGTGGCGATCACCGCCGCGCGCGTGGCCGAGCTGCGCGGCGAGGAGGCGGCGGACACGGCGCGCCGGTGCTCGGACAACGCGCGCGCGCTGCTGGCCGTGCCGTGACGCTACGCGATTTCGGCTTCTACCTGCGTGGCCGGCTCAACCGCGGCATGAGCCGCGTCATCAACAGCCGCCGGCCGCCCGCGCGCCTCGCGCCCGCGGCGTCGCTGGAGGACGTGGTGCGGGGGCCGGGCTCGCCCCTGGCCCTCACCAAGCTGCTCGAAGGACGCTCGAACCCGGCGCGGCAGGCGGCGCTCGCCCGCTACTTCGAGGCTCACGACATCCCGTTCGCGCGCCATCCCTTCGCGACGTTCGAAGGCACCGGCGACAGCTTCAGCGTCGACATCGGCACGGGCGACCGCGTGCTGCTCCTCGCCGCTCACCACGACGCCGTTCCCGGCAGCCCCGGCGCCAACGATAACGGGGCCTCCGTGGCCATCCTGTTGCACCTGCGCGAGCGCGTGCTGCGCGCGGTTCCTCCGGGCCTGCGCGTGCGGCTGCTGTTTCCCGCGTGCGAAGAGCTGGGCTATCTCGGCGCGCGCCACTATGTGCGGCAGGTGGGCGTGGCAGGGATCGCGGGCGTGCTCAGCCTCGAGCTGTGCGGCATCGGCGACAGCCTCGCCGTGTGGGACGCGGGCGACGAGACGCCGTTTCTCTCCACCGTGCGCGCCGCCTTCGACGGGCTCGGCCTGCGCAGCGACGACTCCTACCACGTGGTGGGCCGCATCCCCGTCTTCGGCAGCGACCACCGCGCCTTCGCCGCCGCCGGCGTCCCCGCCTACGGCCTCACCGTCATCCCGACGGCCAACGCCCAGCCCCTGCGCGAGTTCATCTTCCGCCCCGTCCGCGGCGCCATCCTGAACCTCACCCACCGCCCCGTCCCCTTCGACACCTACCACACCAGCCTCGACACCTTGGCTACCGTGAATCCCGTCGCGCTGGAAAGCGTCGTGACCGCTCTAGAAGCCGTCATCGCCGAAATGAGATAGGCAGCGCCGAAGTAGGCTAGGAGCCTTTCGCAATATCGAGGAGCGCCACGGCTTTGCCGGGGTGCTGCCGAGCGCTTGGGGGGCTTGGGGGGCCCTTCGAGGCCCCCCATTCAACTAGGCCATGCGCGCGAGAAGGATGCGACTGCGCGCGGCGTCGGACGCGGGGACGAGGACGATGGCCTCACCCTGGGCGCCCACCGTGAACGGATGCACCGAGTGAGCGATGCGCGAGCGGAGGAGCACCGGAATGCCTTCGCTCTCGAAGAGACTCTTCACGACCAGCGCTTCCTGGTGATCACAGCGGTGCACCTCGACGAGCGCTCGCTCGTCGATCGCGGGCGGCTCGGGGCGGGCAGGCCGCGCGCCGGGGAACGGGATCACTTTTCCACGTCGTCGCATCGCTGGTCTCTCGATGATAGCGTGAGAGCGTCCATAAAGCGCGCGCACGTGAGAAGGCCATAGAGCCCGCTCCGCCGGACTTCGCGCTCCTCGTGGGCGCGGCCTGTGTCGCCGCCCTCGTGGTGGGCTTCCTGCGCACGTCCGTGGGAGGCGGCATCGGGCTCATCCTCACGTCCACGCGCGCAACCAGCGGCTGCTCAGCGCCCATCGGCTTCCTGACCGCGTCCATCAGCGCCTGCCGCGCCGCGCCTTCGAGCTGGCCCTGGTCACCATCGCCATCGCGGGCGCCCTCCGGTTGCTGCTGCGCTCGTAGCGCGGCACGGCGTTACAATCGGCGGGAGCGGCGACGCCCGCGGAAAAGAGGGACCATGGACAAGTACGAGTACTTCTCCGGCATGCCCGAGGTCGGCATCGTCCCCCGCGCCCCGCACGCGGGCCCCCTCCTGCGCCACGTCTACGAGCAGGAGCACGGCCGCGGGGGCTTCGCGGGCAAGGTCTCGCACACCTACCACCTCTATCCGCCCACCAACTGGCTGCCCGACGAGACGCGCGTGCTGGACTCCGCCGCCTTCGCGCCGCTGTGGGCCTCGCCGCTGCGCCCGCTCGGCGGCGTGCATCACGCGCTGTCCGTGGCGGGCACGGAGCCCGCGCGTGACGTGTACCGCGGGATGGCCCGCCTCGTCGCCAACGCCACCGTGGCCATGAACGTCACCGCGCCCTCGTCGCCGATGGACTACTTCTTCGAGCACCACGGCGCCACCCTCGTGTACTTCATCCACGCGGGCGGCGGCACCCTGGAGACCACGTTCGGGCCCATCGAGTTCTCGCGGGGCGACTTCCTCATCATTCCGAAAGGGATCGCGCACCGTTTCGAACCGGCGGCAGGCGCGCAGTATTACTGGATGTACGAGAGCTTCGCGGGCGACCCTGAAAAATCGGAATCGCCTACCACGGGCCGATTTATCACCCACAGCCGCAGCGACTACAAGTTTCCGCGCTCGCTCGACACGCGCAACGAGGGGGGCCGCTTCGAGGTCGTTTCCAAGGTGGGCGACGTCTACACCCGCCGCGTGCATCCCACGCACCCCTTCGACGTCGTGGGCTGGCGCGGTGATTACCTGCCGTACCGGTTCGCGGTGGAAGACGTCCGCCCCCTGGTGGCGGATCGCTCCCACGTGCCGCCCTCGGGCCACACGATCTTCACGCTGCCGGGCTGCTACATCTGCATCTTCACGGTGCGCTCGGTCGAGAAGGAAGCCATGTGGCTGCCCTTCTTCCATCGCAACCTGGATTACTGCGAGACGCTCGGCTATCACTTCGGCGATTTCTTCAGCGGGGGCGGCGCCGTGCAGCAGGGCATGGTGACCGTGCATCCCGTCGGCCTCCCGCACGGCCCCAAGCCGTCGTCGCTGAAGGCATTCCTGGACGGCAAGCGCGCGGAGGTCCACAACGAGCTCGCCGTGATGGCGGATTTCGCCAACCCGGTGAGCATCTCGGAGTTCGCGCTCGGGCTGAGCCGGGCCGACTACATGCAGGCGTGGGCGGCCTACACCACCGAGGCGCGCTTCACCCACGATCCCGCACGCCTCGCGCAGGTGCGCGGGGCCGCGGAGAAGCTCGCCGGTCACCGCGATACGATGCGGCCGCCGGAGTCGGACTAGCGTGGTCGCCCGGCACGCGCTGCCCGCGTTCGCTCCCTGAGCGGCGTCGTCGTCGCCTGCGCGTGCGGCGAGGTCTTCGAGCTTCGCCCGGAGTTCGCCGGCCGCCTCCTGCAATGCCCCACGTGCGGCCGCCGCCTGCGCGCGGGCT
>CAYQQT010000106.1:0-9565 GCA_964419375.1 uncultured bacterium | reverse complement strand
ATCATGAAGTACGTCACCACCGTCGGCGGGCAGGAGCGTGTCGTCGAGGTCGCCGTGCGCGCGGCCGGCCGCTACCGGCTGGTGATCGGCGATCGCGAGTGGGCCGTGAATGCCCGCCTCACGGCGCAGGGGATCTACTCGCTGCTGATCGACAACGTCTCGTACGTCGCCGACGTGGTCGATGCGGACGGCGCCTGCCTCGTGGACGTCGGCGGCGAGACGTACGCCATCACCGTCGAGGAGCAGACCCGCCACATCATCCGCACCAAGGGCGGGGCGGTGCCGGGCGGCAGCGGACAGACCCTGAAAGCGCCGCTTCCGGGTAAGATCAGCCGCGTCGCCGTCCGCCCCGGCGACGCCGTGCAGGCGGGCGACACCCTGCTCGTGATCGAGGCCATGAAGATGGAGAACGAGTTCCGGGCAGGCGCTGCGGGCACGGTGGCCGAGGTTCGCGTGCAGGCGGGACAAGCGGTGAACGCAGGCGACGTCTTGATCGTT
This sequence comes from uncultured bacterium, assembly GCA_964419375.1. GTDB lineage: Bacteria > Methylomirabilota > Methylomirabilia > Rokubacteriales > CSP1-6 > JBBDXO01. The sequence continues at coordinate 9,067 of CAYQQT010000106.1, read as the reverse complement.
ATGGGGTAGGGGGCGGTGGCGGAGCCGGCGATCCAGTTCACAGGCGTGGACAAGCACTTCGGCAAGCTGCACGTGCTGAAGCGCATCACGCTGTCCGTCGCCGCCGGCGAGGTGGTGGTGGTGTGCGGCCCGTCGGGCTCGGGCAAGTCGACGCTGATCCGGTGCGTGAACGGCCTCGAGCGCGTGCAGGGCGGCGAGATCGTGGTGCTGGGGGAGCCCGTCACCGGGCGGCGGGTGAACCTGCCCAGGCTCCGCACCCGCGTGGGTATGGTCTTTCAGTCCTTCAACCTCTTCCCGCACATGACGGCGCTCGACAACATCATGCTGGCGCCCAGGAAGGTGCGCGGCCTGTCGCGCGCGGAGGCGGAGAAGGCCGCGCACGTGCTGCTGCAGCGGGTCGGGCTCGAGGCCAAGGCGGGCCATTACCCGGCCAATCTCTCCGGCGGCCAGCAGCAGCGGGTGGCCATCGCGCGCGCGCTCGCCATGCAGCCGAAGATCATGCTGTTCGACGAGCCCACCTCCGCCCTCGACCCGGAGATGATCAACGAGGTGCTGGAGGTCATGACGGATCTGGCCAGGGACGGCATGACCATGATGTGCGTCACCCACGAGATGGGCTTCGCCCGGCGCGTCGCGCACCGGGTGGTGTTCATGGACGAGGGGCAGGTGGTGGAGGAGGGGACGCCGGACGCCTTCTTCTCGGCCCCGAAGTCCGACCGCGGCAAGCAGTTCCTGTCCAAGATCCTGACCCACTAGCCAAAGGAGACCTTCATGAGACGGATGCTCACGCTCACCCTCGCCCTCGTCATCGCCCTCGCGGCGGCGACGCCGGCGCTCGCGCAGGACACGCTCGAAAAGATCGGCAAGAGCGGCGTGCTCGTCATCGGCACCCGCACCGGCTCGCCGCCCTTCGCCTACGTCAACAGCAAGAACGAGTGGGTGGGCTTCACCATCGACCTCGTGGAGCAGCTCGTGAAGCCGTCCGTCGAGAAAGCGGTGGGCAAGCCCATCAAGGTCGAGAAGAAGGAGTCGACGCCGCCCACCCGCATCCCGCTCCTCAGCAGCAACGCCGTCGATCTCATCGCGGGCACCATGACCGACACGCCGCAGCGCCGCGAGTCGGTCGACTTCAGCCTCACCTTCTTCTACACGGGCGCGCAGTTCCTCGTGAAGAAGGGCAGCCCCATCAAGTCGATCAACGACATCGCGGGCAAGCGCATCGCCGCCCAGCAGGGCTCCACCAACGCCAAGATCATCCGCGAGAAGATGCCGCAGGCACAGCTGCGCGAGTTCCCCGACCAGCCCGCCGCCTTCCAGGCCCTCATCCAGGGCCAGGTGGACGCCTACACCAACGACGGCATCCAGCTCGCCGGCCTCAAAGCGAAAGCGCCCAACGGCGCCGACTACGAGGTCGTGGGTGATTTTTATTCCGAGGAGCCCTACGGCATGGCCATGCGCAGGGGCGACGCCAAGTTCAAGGCGGCCGTCGACGCCGGCCTCAAGCAGGGCTTCGAGTCGGGCAAGTACTTCGAGATCTACGACAAGTGGTTCGGCGCCAAGGGCGAGGTGCCGTATCCCCTGACGCCGCAGGTGAAGGCGTCCCTCATGAAGCAGATCGGCAAGTAGCCTGAACTACACGTTCAATTGGAGCGTGCTCTGGAGCGGCCAGTCTGGTAGCTGGCTGCTCCAGGGCCTCCTCACCACGCTGGAGATCTCCGCCCTCGCGTGGGTGCTCGCGGTGGCGCTGGGCATCCTCTCCGGCGCCCTGCGCACCGTGAAATTCTTCCCGCTGCGCGCGCTCGCGGTCTTCTACGTCGAGTTCTTCCGCAACGTGCCGCTGCTGGTGTGGATGTTCTTCTGGTATTTCGGCGTGCCCGGCCTGCTGCCGCGCGCCGTGCAGGCCTGGCTCTTCGGCCACAGCCTGGAGTTCTGGGCGGCCACGGTCGCGCTCGGCGTCTATCACGGCGCCCGCATGTCGGAGGTCATCCGCTCCGGCATCCAGTCGATCCCGAGGACGCAGTTCGAGGCCGCGCAGGCGATCGGCCTCACCGTCTTCCAGGCGTACCGCATGATCATCCTGCCCGTGGCCCTGCGCCTGATCGTGCCGCCGGGGACCAACGAGTCGCTGAACCTTTTGAAGAACTCTTCGGTGGCGCTCACCATCAGCGTCGCCGAGCTCACCTTCCAAACGCGCCAGATCGAGACCTACACGGCGAAGGCCATCGAAGCGCTCACGGCGGGGACGCTCATCTACCTGGCGCTCTGCCTGTCCATCGCCACCATCATGGCGAAGGTCGAGCGCCGCTACGCCATTCCCGGGCTCATTGCGCGCGTGGGAGCGGGGCCGTGAGCTTCGCCGTCATCACCAACAATTTCCAGTTCCTGATCGTGCAGGGGCTCATCGGCTTTGGCTCCTTCGCGGGCGGCACCCTGCGCCTGGCCATTCCCGCCATCGTGCTCGGCTTCCTGCTCGGGATCTTCATCGGCCTCGCCAGGCTGGCGCAATCGCGCTGGATCCGGGTGCCCGCGACGATCTACGTGGAGTTCTTCCGCGGCGTGCCGCTCGTCATGGTCATTTTTTGGATCTGGTTCGTCATCCCGCAGCTCCTGCGCCTGCCCATTCCCGAGTACGGGGTCGCTCTCACCGCCTTCGTCATCTTCGAGGCCGCCTACTTCGGCGAGATCGTGCGCGCCGGCGTGCAGTCGGTGCCGCGCGGCCAGGTGGAGGCGGCCACCGCCCTCGGCATGACGGGTGCGCAGAGCATGGCGTGGGTGGTGCTGCCGCAGGCGCTGCGCAACATGGTGCCCGCCCTCGTGACGCAGATGATCGTGCTCTTCAAGGACACGTCGCTGGCCTCCATCATCGGGTACGTCGACCTCACGAAGGCGGCGCAGATCGTCAACAACCGCGAGATCAGGCCCTTCGAGCTGTACCTCTTCATCGCCGTCGTCTACTGGATCTGCACCTACTCGATGTCGTTATTCGCCCGGCGCTTCGAGCGTCTGAAGACCGTTTGAGCCGGCGCCCTGCCTGACCGCCTCCTGTCCAACGGCGTCCGGCTGCACTGGCTCGAGAAGGGCGACGCCTCCCGATCCCCGGTGATCTGGATCCACGGCGGCTCCGTCGAGGACTCGTCGTACATGGTGGCCGACCTCGAGCCGTTCTTTCCCCGCCTCCGCGCCCTCCTTCCCGACACGCGGGGCCACGGCCGCTCGCAGAAGTTCGAGCGCGTGGAGGACTACACGTACGACAAAAAACTGGAGGACCTGCTGCTGTGGCTCGATGCCCTCGGGATCGCGCGCGCGGTGTGGGGCGGCGCCTCCATGGGCGCGGCGCTCTCGCTGTGGGCCGCCGTGCACGCCCCGGAGCGCGTGCGGGCGGTGATCTCCGTGAGCGGGCCCCCGTACGCGCCCATCGCGCCGGACACGGCGTGGTGGCGCGCGCACCGGCCGCTGGTGGAGGCAGGCCGCTTCGAGGAGTACTACGACGCCAACGTGCTCCTGCGGATGGGGGAGGCGACGCTGTCGCGGATCAAGGCCCGGCCGGAGCGGTACGCGGCGCTGACGGCGCCGCTGCGCCAGCACGCCGTGGCCTCCCTGCTCGCGCTGCTGGACGAGACGTACTCGCGCGCCGAGTGGGTGGCGGAGTGCGCGCGCATCCGCTGCCCCGTGCAGGTGATCGCGGGCGAGGTCGATCACTTCCCGACGGTGGAGATGTCGCGGCGGGTGGCGCAGACGATCCCCGGCGCGCGGCTGCACGTGGTGGCCGGTGGCTCGCATTTTCCGAACCGGTCGCACCGCGCGGAGGTGCAGGAGGTGATCGGCGCCTTCTTCGACGACATCGATGTCTGACGCCCGTCGCGTGCCGCGGTGGCTGTTGGCCTCGGGCCCGGCCCCGGCACTCGCCGCCGATCCGCGGGTCATCGCCGTCTATCTCGGAAGTACGCGCCGGCAGCCACGCCCGTCTCGCCGCGCGCACGAGTGATAGAGTGAGGCCCCCATGCCCGTTCGCCTGATGTCAGCCGCCGGGTGCGCCGTGGTGACGGTCGTCCTGGCCGCGCTCCTGCGCTGGAATCCCGCCCTCGCCGCCCGCCTCGTCCGCGAGGACGGTCCAGTGGAATTGACGCAGGCGGCGTTCCTGGTGGCGGCGGTGGTGATGGCGGTGGCGTGCGGGCTGGTCCTGGCGCGCGTGCAACGCCCGGTGGCGGTCGACGTCATGATGGCCGCGATGATGGCCGGCCTCGTGGTCGGCGAGATCGACCTCGACAAGCGCGTGTTCGGCGTGAAGCTCGTCGCGACCAAGTTCTTCGTGAACCCGACCGTTCCCGTCGGCTATCGCGTGCTCGGATTCCTGCTCGTCGTGGGCCCGCCCGTGGCGCTCGCGGTCTACGCGTGGCGGTGGCGCGCCGAGCTGTGGTCGGCGGCGCTGCGCGCGCCGCACGAGCCCTGGGGCCAGGTCGTTCTCGCGGGATCGGCCGTGCTGGGGCTCACGGAGATCTTCGAGCGCCAGCTCGGCTACGTGCCGGGATTTCCGAGGAACTTCCTGGAAGAGGGGCTGGAGGTTTGCGCGGCCATCTGCTTCTTCCTCGGGCTCGTCGCTCGTCGCCACGCTATCATGAGGAGGTTGAAACCCATGATTATCGCGGTGGTGGCCCTCGCCTGCGCCTTCCTCGCCGGCTGCCGGGAGGAGGGGCCGGCGAGCGCCTCCCAGGACAAGGGCAAGCCCCCGGCGGCGGCGGCGCCGCGACCGGTGCGCGTGGCGCCGGCCGCGCAGGAGATGGTGGCGCGTGTCGTCGTCGTCAACGGCACGCTGGCCGCCGACGACCTGGTGGTGCTCGGCACCAAGGTCGCGGGCCGCCTCGCCAATATCGCCGTCGATCTCGGCACCCACGTGCGTCGCGGGCAGGTGATCGCCCAGCTCGACAAGAGCGACTTCGCCCTGCGCATCGAGCAGGCGGAGGCGGCCCTGCAGCAGGCGCGGGCCCGGCTCGGGCTCGCGCCCGGCGACTCGGATGCGCGGCTGGACCCCGAGCAGACGTCGGTCGTGCGTCAGGCGCGCGCCCTGCTGGACGAGGCGCGTCTCACGCGCGACCGCAGCCTGAAGCTGCTCGAGCAGGACCTGATCGCGCGCGCGCAGGTCGACACCGCCATCGCCAACCTCCAGGTCGCCGAGGGCCGCTACCAGGACGCCATCGAAGAAGTGCGCAATCGCCAGGCGATCCTCGCCCAGCGGCGGTCCGAGCTGGAGCTGGCCCGCCAGCAGCTCGCCGACACGGCGCTCGTATCGCCCATCGACGGCGCCGTCAGCATCCGTCACGCGTCGGTCGGCGAGTACCTGGCGGCGGGCGCCCCCGTGGCCACGCTCGTGCGCATCGATCCCCTGCGCTTGCGCGTGGCGGTGCCCGAGCGCGAAGCCGCTGGCGTCCGCCAGGGCCAGACGGTGTCGCTCACCGTGGAGGGCGATGCGACGGTGTACCGCGGCCGCGTCGTGCGCCTGAGCCCCATCGTGCAGGAGCAGAACCGCACCCTGACCGTCGAAGCCGAGATCCCGAACCCCGGGGGCGCCCTGCGTCCCGGCGCGTTCGCCAAAGCCGAGATCGTCGTCGGCGCCTCCCTGCCCGTCATCATGGTGGACGCCAGCTCCATCGTGACGTTCGCCGGCCTCGAAAAAGTGATCGTCGTGCAGGGCGGCAAAGCAGTCGAGCGGCGCGTGCAGACCGGCCGGCGCGACGGCAAGCGCGTCGAGATCACCGACGGCCTCAAGCCCGGCGAGCCCATCGTGCTACGCCCCGGCAATCTGACCGGCGGGCAGCCCGTCACGGTCACTCCGTGAGGCGCGCGGTCGTGCGTCGGCGTCCGTTGGGGTCAGGCTAGGAACGTGCAGAAGCTCGCCGAAGTCTGCATCCGGCGGCCCGTGTTCGCGGCGATGATCATTCTGGCGCTGTGCGTCGTGGGCGCGGTCAGCTACACGCGTCTTGGTGTCGACCGCTTCCCGGCCGTCGACTTGCCCACCGTCGCTGTTCGCACCGAGCTGCCGGGCGCGTCGGCGGAAGAGGTGGAGACGCAGCTGTCACAGAAGCTGGAGGAAGCCATCAACACGGTGGCGGGGATCGAGGAGCTGCGCTCGATCTCGGGATCCGGATCCTCGATCGTCATCGTGACGTTCAACCTCAATCGCAACATCGACGTCGCCGCGCAGGACGTGCGCGACAAGGTGTCGGCCGCCCTCCGCAACCTGCCGCGCGACACGCGGCCGCCCGTGGTGTCGAAGTTCGACAACGACTCCACGCCGGTGCTCACGGTGGCGCTGTCGGGCGACCGGCCCCTGCGCGAGCTGACGGAGTTCGCGGACAAGATCGTCAAGGTGCAGATCGAGCGGGCATCGGGCGTGGGCGAGGTGCGGATCGTGGGCGGGCTGTCGCGCGCCATCAACGTGTGGGTGGACGCGGACCGTCTGGCCGCCTACCAGATCCCCATCACGGCCGTGCGCGACGCCCTCGTGCGCCAGAACGCGGACCTGCCCGGCGGCAACGTCACCCTGGGCGCCCGCGAGGAGTCGCTGCGCACGATGGGGCGCGTCGCCGACGCGCGCGCCTTCAACGAGCTCGTGATTATCTCGGTGGCGGGCTCGCCCGTGCGCGTGCGGGACATCGGCCGCGCCGAGGACGGCACCAAGGAGCAGCGCTCGGTGGCGCGCCTGAACGGCGTGCCCACCGTCACCCTCGAGGTGCGCCGGCAGTCGGGCGCCAACACCGTCGCCGTCATCGACGCGGTGAAGGCGAACCTGGCGCGGGTGGCGACGCAGATCCCGCCCGACGTGAAGCTGGAGATCATCCGCGACCAGTCACGCTACATCTACGCCGCCCTCCACGAGATCAACCTGCACCTCGTGCTCGGCTCCGTCCTCGCCTGTCTCGTCGTGTTCGCCTTCATGCGCAGCTGGCGCTCCACGATCATCGCGGGGGTGGCCATTCCCGTGTCCGTGATCTCCGCCTTCGGCATGATGCGGCTGCTCGACTTCACGCTCAACAGCGTGACCATGCTCGCCCTCGTGCTCATGGTCGGCATCGTCATCGACGACGCCATCGTCGTCCTCGAGAACATCTTCCGCTTCGTCGAGGAGAAGAAGATGGGCGCCTTCGAGGCGGCGCGCGAGGCCACCGCCGACATCGGCCTCGCCGTCATGGCCACCACCTTCAGCCTCGTGGTGATCTTCGTGCCCGTGTCGTTCATGTCGTCCATCTCGGGCCGCTTCCTCTACCAGTTCGGCCTCACCGCCTCCGTGTCCGTCCTCGTCAGCCTGCTCGTGTCGTTCACCCTCACGCCCATGATGAGCGCGCGCCTGCTGCGGCGGCAGGACGCGGGCGGCGGCGAGCCCGGCGAGCCCGCCTCGCGCCAGGGCTTCTACCGGTGGCTCGACACCGGCTACGCGTGGACGCTGCGCCACGCCATGCGCCACCGCGTGGCGTTCGCCCTCGTGGCGCTCGCGGTGATGGCGTCCACGGTGCCGCTGTACCGGATGGTAAAGCAGGAGTACATCCCGGCAGACGTCGACGAGGCGGAGTTCGAGATCAACCTCACGGCGCCCGAGGGCATCAGCCTCGCCTCCATGGACGAGTTCATGCGGGCGGTGGAGGAGGAGGTGCGCGCCACGCCGGGCGTGCGGCTTGTGCTCGCCGCCGCCGGCGGCAGCTTCCTCGGGCGCGTGAACCAGGGCAACATGTACGTCCGCATCGCGCCTCACGGAGAGCGCGTGCTGTCGGGCGGGCGGCTGTGGGCGGCCCTCAAGGAGGGCCGGCCCTTCGACGCCTTCAAGGGAAACTACTCGCAGCGCGACGTCATGGTCGAGGTGCGCCGGCGGCTGCGCAAGTTCCGTGACCTGCGCACGGCGGTGCGCAACGCGCCCTCGTTCAACATCGGCGGCGGCAGCTTCGACATCGACTTCGTCATCCGCGGTCCCGACCTCGAGGCCCTCGCCCGGTACGGCGAGCAGCTGCGGCTGAAGGCCATCGAGCTGGGCGGCATCGTGGACGGCGACACCACCCTCAAGCTCGACCGCCCCGAGCTGCGCGTGGAGATCGATCGCGCGCGCGCGGCCGACCTCGACGTGGATCCGGAGACGGTGGCCACCGCCCTGCGCCTGATGGTGGGCGGCGACCAGGAGGTGTCGAAGTTCCGCGACCCCTCCAGCAACGAGGACTACGACGTGCAGCTGCGGCTGGCCGCGGGCGGGCGCGGCGATCCCGCCACGATCTCGCGCCTCTTCGTGCCGCGCAAGGACGGCGGCCTCGCGCGCCTCGACAATCTCGTGAAGATCGTGCCGGGAGAGGCCGCCTCGCGCGTCGACCGCTCCGAGCGCCAGCGCGAGAACCGCCTGCGCGCGGGCGTGGCGCCGGGCTTCGGCCAGGCCGACCGTATCACCGCCCTGCGCAAGGCCGTGGCCGAGATGAACCTGCCGCCCGCCTACACCACCAACGTCTCGGGCCGCGCCCGCGAGTTGGAGAGGACCTTCACGGAGTTCCTGTGGGTCTTCCTTCTCTCGCTGATCTTCATGTACATGATCCTCGCCTCGCAATTCGAGAGCGTGATCCACCCCCTCACCATCTTGCTGTCGCTGCCCCTGTCCGTGCCCTTCGGGCTCTTCTCGCTGTGGTACACGGGCAACACGCTCAATCTGTATTCCGCCCTCGGCATCCTCGTGCTCTTCGGCGTGGTGAAGAAGAACGCCATCTTGCAGATCGACCACATGAACAACCTGCGCGCCCGCGGGCTCGAGCGCGCGGCGGCCATCATGCAGGGCAACCGGGACCGGCTGCGGCCCATCCTCATGACGACGCTGGCGCTCGTGGCCGGCATGCTGCCGCTGGCGCTGGGGACGGGACCGGGGGCCGAGGAGCGGCGCGCGATCGCGGTGGTCGTGATCGGCGGGCAGACGCTCTCCCTCCTGCTCACGCTGCTGGTGACCCCGGTGGCGTACTCGCTCTTCGAGGATGCCGCGCGCGCCCTGCGCTGGTCGCGGCCCTCGCTGGCGCCGTGGCGCTGGCTCGCGCGGCGGCGTGAGCGCCGG
>CAYQQT010000105.1:0-9586 GCA_964419375.1 uncultured bacterium | reverse complement strand
TGGTGGAGTCCCTTATTTTGGATTTCGCTCGTCTCGCGCCCGGGGCGCTCGACTCGCACTACCACGTACACGAAGGCCGTCGTGGCCGCGCGCTCGGCGACGAGGGCGCCCAGGAGACGCTCGCCGTCGGCGGCGGGGGCGAAGGCGCCCCACGCGAAGGCGAGCATCGCTGATTCAGGCCACGGCACGGCGGCGAAGTCGAAGAGGGGGCGGGCGGGCGCGGCGTCCGGCAGGGGGCGATAGCCGATCCCCTGCCAGACCCGCGGAAGGACCGTCGAAGCGAGAGTCGGAGTTCGGGGCGCTGCAAGATCCTCCGACGTCGAACGCGGTGGCTCGGCGGGCCGACGGCCCCCCGCACGGCGACCGGAGGTGCTCCGTCCAGCGCTACTTCTTGCCAAGCACCGTGTCCTTCAGGCTCTTCGCGATGCGGAACTTGCACACGCGCTTGGCGGGAATCTTGATCGGCTCACCCGTCTGCGGATTGCGACCGATGCGCGCCTTCCGATTGGCGAGGACGAGCTTGCCGAACCCGGGCAGCACGAAACCGTTCTTCGCTTCCTTGCACGCCAGGTTCAGCGTCTCCTCGAGGAGCTCGGCGATTTGCTTCTTAGAGAGCTCGGTCTTCTCCGAAAGGTACGACAGCGTCGCGGACTTCGTCATCATCTTCGCCACAGGCATGGCCTCCTCGTGTTGGGTTGAGCGTGAGAGGCATTAATACCACACGGCGTCGCGGTCGGCTACCGCGTGAAGCGGAACTCGCCCGAGGCGATAAGCTTACGATAAGAGCCGAAGCGCGCCTCGGCGTCCTCGACGGCGTCGAGAGGCGACACGGGCTCCTCGCCGTCGCGATACGTGCGTACGATGCGGTAGAGCGTATCGCGCTCGGCGGGCACGCGCCCCGCGTCGCGGATGATGCGGCACAGCTCGCCCGGCCCCACGAGCTGCCCGAACTGTGCGCCCGCCGAGGTCGAGATCGATTCATTGATGAGGGTGCCGCCCATGTCGTTGGCCCCCGCGTCGAGCAGCAATTGCGTGAGCTTTGGTCCTTCCTTGACCCACGACGCCTGGATGTTCGGGATGACGGGCCCGAGGAGCAGGCGCGCGAGCGCGTGCATGCGCACCACTTCCACGCCGCTGGCGCCGGGACGCACGCCCGCCACCAGCTTCTTGCCGTACATGGGCGCTTCGGAGTGGATGAGCGACAGCGGCACGAACTCGGTGAAGCCGCCCGTGTCCTTCTGGATGGAGCGCAGCAGCGCCATGTGGCGCACCCAGTGGGCGGGCGTCTCCACGTGGCCGTACATGATGGTGGAGGTGGTGCGGATGCCGAGCGCGTGCGCGGTGGTGATGATCTCCACCCACTGGTCGACGGTGATGCGCCCGCGCGCTATCACATCGCGGATGTCCTGGTCGAGGATCTCCGCCGACGTGCCCGGCAAGGTGCCCAGCCCGGCGTTCTTCAGCTCCGCCAGGTACTCCTTGACCGGCAATCCGGAACGGATGGAACCGTAGAGAACCTCCTCCGGCGAGAACGCGTGGATATGGATATCGGGAATCTCTGCCTTGATGGCCTTCGTGAGGTCGATGTAGTAGCGGCCGTCCAGCTTGGGCGGCAGCCCCGCCTGGATGCAGACCTCGGTGGCGCCCATCTCCCACGCCTCGCGCGCGCGGCGCACCACTTCCTCCATCGGCAGCAGGTAGCCTTCCTCTTCGCGGTGGTCGCGGCTGAAGGCGCAGAAGCCGCAGTGCTTGATGCACACGTTGGTGAAGTTGATGTTGCGGTTCACCACGAAGGTCACGGTGTCGCCCGCCTGGCGGCGGCGCATCTCGTCGGCGGCGATCGTGAGCGCTTGTAAGTTTCGCCCGGTGGTGTGGGCGAGCGTCATGCCGTCGGCGACGGAGACCTCGGCGCCGTCGAGGGCGCGGTCGAGGATGGCGCGCACGTCGTGCGCGGCCCGGTCGAGAGTTGCAGCGAGGCTACCAGCGGCGCCAGTGCTCATGCGAGTCCTTTACGAGGCCGGAGGCATCGAGCCACGCCGAGACACGCGCGCGCAGCCGCTCGTCGAGAAACTCGGCGCGCGACGCGTACTCGGGATAGATCGCCAGCCGTTCGCGGAAGGTGAAGCCGAGCCCCTCGGTGGCTGCCCGCAGCTCGCGGATGAGGGGCCACGGCTTCTCCGGATTGATGTGGTCGAGCGTGAGCGGCGAGATGCCGCCCCAGTCGTTGAGCCCGGCGGCGAGCAGCCTTGGATAAGCACCGGGTGTCAGGTTCGGCGGCGCCTGGATGTTGACGTTGGGGCCGAGCAGCAGTCGAGCGACTGCAAGAGTACGCAGCAGGTCCTCGAGTGATGGTTCGGACGCATCTTTCATCGGGATGCTGGGTTTGGCGCGGAAGTTCTGGATGATCACTTCCTGGACGTGGCCGTACCGCTCGTGCAGGTCGCGGATGGCGGCGAGGGCGTCCACGCGCTCGCGCGGCGTCTCGCCGATGCCGATGAGGATACCCGTGGTGAAGGGGATGCCGAGCTTGCCCGCGAGCGCGATCGTCTTCAGCCGCCGCGCGGGTACCTTGTCGGGCGCATTATCGTGCGCACCGCCGGGGCCGAGGAGCCGCTCCGAGACCGATTCCAGCATGATGCCCATGCTCACGCTCACCTCGCGGAGGGAGGCGAGGTCGCGCTCGCTCATGAGACCGGGGTTCACGTGCGGCAGCAGCGGCGACTCTTCGAGCGTGCGCGCGCACACGGCGCGCAGGTACTGCAGCGTCGTGCGATGGCCCTGCTTCTTCAGAAAGTCCCGGTGCTCGGCGAAGAGCGCCTCCGGCTTGTCGCCGAGGGAAAAGAGCGCTTCCTTGGCGCCCGCGCGCCCGCCCGCCTGCGCGAGCGCGATCACCTCGTCGCCCGTCATGGTGTGCGCGCCCGGCTCGCCGGGGTCGCGGCGGAAGGTGCAGTAGCCGCAGTAGTCGCGGCAGAGGGTCGTCAGCGGCACGAAGACCTTGGCGGAGAAGGTGATGGTGCGGCCGCGGCCGGCATCGCGCATGTCGCCCGCGCGGGCGAGGAGCTCGTCGAGACCGTGGGGGGCGTCGATGAGCGCGCGTGCCTGGTCGTGGGAGATCACGCGCGCGGCGCCTTCATGACCTTCGGCCGCACGTCGGTCGCGAACCGCTCGAGGTTGGCGAGCACGGCGCGCAGGTCGGGCACGGTGGGATCGAAGACGAAGTGGGTGACGCCGATGCGCTGGTAGACCTGGACGTCGGCGATCACTTCGGCGGCCGTGCCCTGGAACATCGGCCGGTCGCCGCCGGGTGCCTTGCTGCGAGGTGGACGCACGCCCATCGGCACGCGCAGCGTGAGCTCGACCGCCTTGGGATCGCGTCCCGCGCGCTTCGCCCACGCGCGTACCTGCTCCCCCTTCATGCGGTATTCCTCGGGGTGCAGCAGCGCGGGCGGGCGCAGGCCGATGGGATGCCAAGCGTCGCCGAGCGTGCCCGCCCGCTTGAGGGCGGCGTCCGTGTGCCCGCCGATCCACACGGGAATGGAGCCGCGCTGCACCGGCTTGGGCAGGGCGTGCACCTTGCCGAGCTTGTAGTAGCGGCCGTCGAAGGCGACGGGATCCGTTGTCCACGCCGCGCGCATGAGGCGCAGGTACTCGTCCGTCACCGCGCCGCGCTCCTCGAAGGGCGGCGTGGCCAGCGCCTCGAACTCCTCGCGCAGCCAGCCCACGCCCGCGCCCAGGATGACGCGCCCCTTCGAGAGCTGGTCGATGGTGGCGAGCATCTTGGCGGCGAGGACGGGGTTGCGATAGGGGATGACGAGGACGCTGGTCCCGATCCGGATCTTGGTCGTCGCCTGCGCCAGCCACGCCAGCACCGCGAGCGGCTCCAGGTAATCCTGGGCGCCGCCGCCGGGCAATTGTCGCGTCTCGGAGTACGGATAGGCCGAGCGCGCCATGGAGACGGGCAGCACCACGTGGTCCGTGACGAACACGGAGGAGTAGCGCAGGGCCTCCGCCTTCAGCGCAATCTTCAAGATGGGGTCGGGGCTCGCGAGGGGGCCGCGGCCGGGAAGCGAGAAGCCGAACTCCACCAGTTCCTCCGGGGACATCGGGGGGCTCTTCGACCGGTACCGGCGCTCATGGTAGGCCAGCGTTTCGGCCTTTGCAATCGCGGTTCGCCCCCGCAGCGCCGTGTGCTATTGCTAACCCTATGGCTTTGTTCGACGTAATCGTCATCGGGGCCGGCCACGCCGGGTGCGAGGCGGCCCTCGCCTCGGCGCGCATGGGGTGCCGCACGCTGCTGCTCACGATGAACCTCGACGCCATCGGGCAGATGTCGTGCAATCCCGCCGTGGGCGGCACCGCCAAGGGTCACCTCGTGCGCGAGATCGACGCCCTCGGCGGCGAGATGGGGCGCGCCACCGACCGCGCCGCCATCCAGCTCAAGACGCTCAACGCCTCCCGCGGCCCCGCCGTGCGCGCCACGCGCGCGCAGTGCGACCGCGCCCGCTACCGCGCCGCCATGAAGCAGACGGTGGAGGCGCAGCCCAATCTCGACGTCCGGCAGGGCCACGCCCGCCGCCTCCTCGTCACGGGCGGCCGCGTCAGCGGCGTCGAGGACCAGACGGGCGTGGCGTACGAGGCGCGCGCGGTCGTGGTCACCGCGGGCACCTTCCTGCGTGGGCTCATCCACGTCGGGCTCACGCAGCAGAGCGCGGGACGGGCGGGCGAGTTCGCCGCCGTCGATCTCTCGCACGCGCTGCGCGAGCTCGGCCTCACGCTGGGCCGGCTGAAGACGGGCACCTCGCCGCGGCTGCGCCGGTCCACCATCGACTACGCGGGGCTCGAGGAGCAGTGGGGCGACGCGGAGCCGTGGCCGTTCCACTGGGCGACGGCGCGCCTGCCGCTGCCGCAGGTGGCCTGCCACGTGACCTATACGACGCCCGCCACCCACGCCGTCATCCGCGACAACCTCGATCGCTCGCCGCTCTACTCGGGGGTCATCGACGCCACCGGCGTGCGCTACTGCCCGTCCATCGAGGACAAGGTGGTGCGCTTCGCCGACCGCGACCGTCACCAGGTGATCCTCGAGCCCGACGGCCTCGACACCGAGGAGGTCTACGCCAACGGCATCTCCACGAGCCTCCCCGTCGACGTGCAGGAGCGGCTCGTGCGCAGCATTCCCGGCCTCGAGCGCGCGGAGATCATGCGGCCCGGCTACGCCATCGAGTACGACTTCGCGCATCCCACGCAATTGCGCGCCACCCTGGAGTGCCGCGACGTGCCCGGGCTCTACCTCGCGGGGCAGGTGAACGGTACCACCGGCTACGAGGAGGCCGCCGCGCTGGGGCTGTGGGCGGGCATCAACGCCGCGTGCGCGACGCTCGGGCGGGAGCCGTTCCTGCTGGACCGCTCGGAAGGCTACATGGCGGTGCTCGTGGACGATCTCGTCACCAAGGGCACGGTGGAGCCGTACCGCATGTTCACCTCGCGCGCCGAGTACCGGCTGCTGCTGCGCGAGGACAACGCGGACGTGCGCCTCGTCGATCACGGGCACCGCCTCGGCCTCGTGTCGGACGAGCGGCGCGATACCGTGCAGGCGCGGCGCCAGGCGTGCGCGGCCGCGCTCGAGCGGCTGCAGCGAAGCTCCGCGGGCGGCGGCGTGTCGCTGCTGCAGATGCTGCGCCGGCCGGAGGTCACCTACGCCGAGGTGGCGCGTCTCGACCCCGACGCCGTCCGCGATCCCCATGTGGCGCGGCAGGTGGAGGTCACGGCGAAGTACGACGGCTACGTGCGCCGCATGCTCGACGAGGTGGCGCGCTTCAAGCGGATGGAGGAGCGCGTGATTCCCGAGGCGCTCGACTACCGGGTGGTACCCGGGCTGTCCACCGAGGTCCGCGAGCGGCTGCACGCCGTGCGTCCGCGCTCGCTCGGCCAGGCCTCGCGCGTGCCGGGCGTCACCCCCGCCGCCATCTCGATCCTCACCGTGTGGTGCCACCGTGTGCAGGCGACGGAGAGCCGGTGACGCGCGCGTGGCTCATGTGGAGCCTGCCCGCGCTGCTGTTCCTGATCGCCTTCTTCCATCGCGTGGCGCCGGGAGTGATGGCCAAGGAGCTCATGCAGACGTTCGGCGTGTCGGGCGCGGTGATCGGGCTGCTCTCGGCGACGTACTTCTATTCGTATGCGGGATTCATGGTGCCCGCGGGCCTGCTCATCGACGCCTTCGGCGTGCGTAAGGTGGTGGCGGCGGGCGGCGCCGTGATGGGCGCCGGCACGCTCGTGATGGGCGGCGCCACCGCGAGCGCCGCGCTGTTCGCGGGCCGCTTCGCGGTGGGCCTGGGCGCCACCGTCACCTTCATCGGGGCGCTGAAGATCGCGGCCACCTGGTTTCCGCCCTCGCGCTTCGGCTTCCTGTCCGCGCTCACGGCCACGGTGGGCGTGCTGGGCGCCCTCATCGCGGCCGCCCCCCTCGCGGCGCTGGTGGCGGTAGCGGGCTGGCGCGGCGCCTTCTGGGTGGTCGGTGTCATCACGCTCGCCGGCTCCCTCCTCTGCCTGCTCGTCGTGCGCGACCGGCCGGGGAGCGAGCGGACGGACGCGCCGCCGGCCGCCTCCCTGGCCATCGTCATGAGCGGGATGGCGCAGGTGCTGCGCAATCGCCACACGTGGCCGCCCTTCCTCGGCTTTTTCTGTCTCTATACCGCCCTGAGCAACCTCATGCTGTGGATGGTGCCCTACCTGCGCGACGTGTACGGGCTCGGCAACACGCGGGCGGCGGTGTACGCGAGCGCGACGTCGCTGGCCCTCCTCTTCGCGGCGCCGCTCACGGGCTTCGTGTCGGACGAGATCCTCAAAGCGCGCAAGCTGCCCTACACGCTGCTGAGCGGCAGCCAGTTCGCGCTGTGGGTGGCCTTCGTGGCCACGCTCGGTGTGCTGCCGCTGTGGGCCGTGTACGCGCTCTTCTTCACGATGGGCGTGGTGGGCGGCGCCTTCGTGCTCACGTGGCCGATCGGCCGCGAGGTCAACCCGCCCGCGCTCGCCGGCATCGCGGTGTCGGTGGTCAACCTCGGCGGCTTCCTCGGCGCCGCCGTCACGCAGGGCCCCATCGGCGCGCTCCTCGACGCGCGGTGGATGGGCGCCATGGCCGACGGCGCGCGCGCGTACCCGGTGGAGGCGTACCGGGTGGCCTTCGTGGTGTGCGCCGCCTTCGCGCTCGCGGCCACCCTGCTGAGCTTCCTGCTGCGCGAGACGCGCGGCCGCAACGTGTACGCGGAGCTGCGGGCCTCGTGACGGAGCAGGAGTTCGCGGCCCGGATCAACGAGTGGGGGCGGGGGACCATGATCGCCAGCCACGGCACGCGCTTCATCACCGCCGGGCACGGCCGCGCCCGCGCCGAGCTGGACTTCAAGCCCGAGCTCACGCAGCTCACGGGGCTCTTCCACGCGGGCGCCATCGTCGCCTTCGCCGACGAGACGGCGACGGCCGCCGCCATGTGGGAAACCAATCCCAGCGCGGACTTCCGGCCCGAGCTGTTCCCGCTCACCCTGCAGCTCTCCGTGAACTTGCTCAGGAATACGAATCGGGGCACCCTGACGGCGGAGGCGGAGATCGTGCACCGCGGTCGCACCACGATCGTGGTCGACGTCCGCGTGTCCGACGAGCAGGACCGGCTCGTCGCGCGACTCACGGCCACGCAGTTGGCGCCGGGGTCCGCCGTGCCGGCGGGTCGCTAGGCCAGGACAACATGCGACTGGCGTCGAAGATCTTCCTCACCTGCTCACTGGTGATCGTCGTGCTCGCGGGCGTGGGCGCGGCGAGCCTGCGCGCCATCGCCCGCCTCGTCTCCGTCAACCGCGAGATCACCACCGAGACCATGCCCGCGTTGCGGCTCACCGCCTCCCTGCGCGACGCGATACCGGTGCTGGCGCGTCAGGAAGCGCGGCTGGCCGTCCTGCGCGATCCCCGTTACGCGGCGGCGTGGAAGGAATCCGCGGCGCGCACGTCCGAAGACCTTGCGCGCGTGCGCCAGTTCGTCAAGACGCCCGAGGAGCAGGCGCGCCTGCGCGAGGCCATCCTGCACTTCGAGCGCTACCGCGCGGTGGTGGAGACCGAGCACGCGCGGCTGCTCCGCGACCGCAGGCGGCGGGCGCCTGCGGAGTCGCCCGGTCGCGCGTTCGGCGACGTGGTGGAGGAGCACCTGGACGGCCTGCTCAACGCCACCTACTCGCGCGTCATCGCCGCGCAGGCGGAGGCGAGACAGCTGGAGGCGCGCACGTGGACGGGCGTGGTGATCGCGCTCGCGGCCGCCGTCAGCCTCGCCCTCGTAGGCACCTGGCTCATCGCCTACCGGATGACGCGCTCGCTGCGTCGGCTGTCGAAGGCGACGGCGGCGGTGGCGGCGGGCTCCTTTCGCGAGCCCATCCCCGTGGACGTTGCCGACGAGATCGGCGGCCTCGCGCGCTCGTTCAACTCGATGGCCGCCCAGCTGCGCCAGCTCGACGACACCAAGGAGGAGTTCTTCGCCTCCCTCTCCCACGAGCTGCGCTCGCCGCTGACCTCCGTGCGCGAGGCATCGCACCTGCTGCGCGAGGAGGTCTCCGGCCCCCTCACGGGCCAGCAGGCGCGGCTGGTGCAGATCATCGGCCAGAGCAGCGACCGGCTCCTGCGCCTCGTCAACCAGATGCTCGAGATGTCGCGGCTGCGCGCGGGCATCCTGCCCCTGCAGCGGTCGCGCCTGGATCTCGACCGCATCGTCGCGCGCGCGGTGGAGGAGCTGCGCCCCCAGGCGGAAGACGGGGGCGTCCACGTCGAGCGCGAGCGCGTGGGCGACGACTGGAGCTTCATGGGCGACGACGACCGCCTCACGCAGGTCGTCGTCAACCTCGTGGCCAACGCCATTCGCTTCACGCCGCGCGGCGGCCGCGTCGTGGTCCGCGTCGTCGACGCGGGCCCGGAGATCGAGATCCAGGTGGAGGACACCGGCATCGGCATCCCCGCCTCGGCGCTGCCGCACATCTTCGAGTCCTACCGGCAGGCGCATCGCAACCGTGGCGGCACCGGCCTCGGGCTCTCCGTGGTGCGCGGCGTGGTGCAGGCGCACGGCGGACGCGTGACGGTCGAATCCCAAGAGGGCAAGGGCAGCCGCTTCACCGTGCTGCTACCGCGCCGGGCCGACGAGCGGTGAGACGGCCCGCGCTGGGCGTGGTGCTTGTCTCGGCGCTCTTCACGGCGTGCGCGTCGGGGCCGTTCGCGTCGCGGCCGTTCGTGCGGGCCTCCACGGTGTCCCTCGCCAAGGCGGAGCGGCTCACGGAGGAAGGGCAGTACCAGCGGGCGGTGGCAGCCTATGATGAGTTCCTCGCCGTTCACGCCGACGACGCCCAGGCGCCGCGCGCCCTCGCCACCCGCGACGCCATCGCCGGCTTCCTCACCGCGCGCGCGGAGCTGGCGCGGCTGCGGCAGGATCTGACCGCGCGCGAGGCGGAGGTGGCGCGCCTGCGCGAGGAGCTGGCGCGCGTGCGCCAGGAGAGCGAGCGCCTCCGCGCCGATCTCGAGCGCCTCAAGGAGATCGACCTGCGCCAGGATCGGCGGCGATGAC
>CAYQQT010000104.1:0-9621 GCA_964419375.1 uncultured bacterium | reverse complement strand
TGAACGCTCCGGGATGCGCGTGGAGGTCGACGATGGGCGTGCCGGCCATGGCGCGCGCCCCCTGCGCGACGACGTCCTCCTCGCGACGCGAGGCGGATTCCACGGTGGGGCCCGCACAGGCGGTGGTGACGGCGCCGAGAAGGCTGGCGAGGAAGGCGCGGCGGGCGAGGGGATCGCCGCAGCCGCAGCAGTCCGACATCAGACGTTGGTGACGATGGACGACGGCTCTTCCGCGAGCGCGCGCTCGAGGGCGCGCGCGAGGTCGGCGTCGTGGTCGTGGTTGGAGGCGAAGATCCGGCACTGCGCGACCTTGCCCGGCAGGTACTTCAAGATCTCCGTGAGGGGCTCCATGGAGACGTTCCTCGTGCTGGAGTCGTACACGTAGATCTGGCGGTCGCCCATCTTGAGCGGGTTGAGCGGACGCGGGTCCTGCAGCGCCATGTCGATCTTGAAGGGAAAGTCCTTCAGCCGCGCGGGCAGAAAGCCGCGCACGCGACGCTCCACCGTCTCCGCCTCGAGAAAGGCGTGGCCGCGGCGGGGCTCGAAGAGGTCCAGCACGATCTCGTGCGACATCCGCCATTTGAGTCGGCGGTCGAGAACCTGGCGCCACTCCGCCCCCAGCCGTTTCTTGTCGGCATCGGCGTCGTCCTCCCAGCGGCCCACCTCTTCCAGCAGCGTCCACTCGGTGAGGTGCAGGTAGGGACGCAGCTCCTTGCGCAGGTCGTGGGGGAAGGCGATCTGCATCGTCTCCCGGAAGATCTCCTTGAGGTGCAGGTCGATGCCACGCGTGGTGCGGTGGTAGTAGACGTTGGTGTACATGTAGAAGCGCGCGTTCAGGAACATGATGAACGCCTGCAGCCCGCCGCGGTCGAGCGTCAGCCCCTTCTCGGAGAAGAACGAGTAATAGATGATGCGCTCGATGTCGATGGGGCCCACCGCCACCCCGCACATGTACGAATCACGCAGCACATAGTCCATGTTGTCGGCCGTGAACACGCCCGACAGCAGCGGCTTGAGGAAGGGCAGCCACTTGGGGTGGGACTCCAGCGGCGACGTGTACGACTTGCCCATGAGGTAGCAGAGCCACTCGGGGTCGAGCGACTCGTTGGCGTTGAAGGCGCCGCTCGGGCTGCGCCGCAGGCTGCGCAGGACGTCCGCCAGCTCTTCGCGGATGATGCGCTGGCCCACCAGCTCGTGCGTGAGGTCGTAGTCGACGAGGAAGTTGTCGTCGAAGAAGTGCCCGAAGGGGCCGTGGCCGATGTCGTGCAGCAGGCCCGCCATGCGCAGCAGCTCCTCGATGAGCGGCGCCGACGGCACGTCGGGGAAGTGGGCGCGCAGCGACGGGTAGAGCTGCTGCGCCAGCCGTCCCGACAGGTGCATGACGCCGAGCGAGTGCTGGAAGCGGCTGTGCTCGGCGGCGGGAAACACCCAGCGCGCCGACTGCAGCTGGGGAATGCGCCGCAGCCGCTGGGCCCACGAGGTGTCGATGACGTCCTGCTCCGTCGCCTCCCCGGCGATCCCCCCCGGCCGCGTGTAGAGGATGTACTGGTGGATGGGATCGGCGATGAGCCCGCGGCCCTCGTAGGTGTCGGTGGCGCCCTTCATCGATCGCAGTATCTCACTGAGTGACCGGGTAGAGCCGGTGGCGGTCGATCGACCGCACGCTGATGACGCGCACCTGCTGGTCGCGCCGCACGGCGACCTCGATGGTGTCGCCCGCCTCGCGCCGCCACATCTGCTCGTAGAACTGCTCCTGCGTCACCACCGCCACCCCGTCCACGCGGATGATCTGGTCGCCCCTGCGAAAGCCCGCCGTGCGGGCGGGACCCACGTCATTGAAGCCGTCCACGAAGACCGCTCCCGAGACCGCGATCGTGTGCAGGCCGAGGTACGGCCGGGGGCGGCGGCTGACCACCCGGCCCGCCGTGATGAGCTCGTCCTTGACGGGCATGAACTGCTCGACGGGGATGGCGAGGTTCACGTACGGCGAATCGCCCAGCCGCAGCGAGACGATGCCGATGACACGCCCGCGATCGTCGACCACGGCGCTGCCGCCCCAGGAGGAGATGGACGGCGCCACCACGAAGGCGCGCTCGAGCATGTACTCCCAGAAGGCGGAAAAGCGCCGCACGGCCTGCACGGAGCTCGTGACGTACACGAGGGCGTTGTCCTCGTCCACGCCCACGGTGCCCGTGGCCGTGCCCGGCTGCACGTCCCCCGAGGGGCCGAGGGTCGCCGACGGCCACGGACCACCCCCGTGGAGGTGGATGACGGCGAGGCCGGAGTCCAAGTCGATGCCGGCGAGGCGGGCGGGCACGACACGGCCGTCTCGCATCTGCGCCTCGATGGAGACGGCGTCGAGCACGGCGTAACTCACCGTCACCGCGTAGCCGCGCGCGTCGAAGACGATGGCGCTCCCGAAGCGGCGCGATCCCAGGCG
The DNA here is from genome assembly GCA_964419375.1 of uncultured bacterium. GTDB lineage: Bacteria > Methylomirabilota > Methylomirabilia > Rokubacteriales > CSP1-6 > JBBDXO01. The sequence goes on along the minus strand of CAYQQT010000104.1, from coordinate 7,181 downwards.
CGCCGACGAGGGCGCGCCCTCCGCGGCCTTCACGCGCAGACCGATGATGGCCGGCTCCACACGCTGCACGAACGACGGCAGCGAGGAGAGCTCGCGGGGATGGGGCGCACGCTCACGGGCGGTGGGAAGGGCGAAGGCGAGCGCGGGCACGAGCACTCCCGTCAGCGCTGCCGCGGCGAGTCGTCGGCTCATGACACCTCCTGGGTGGGCGGGGTGCGTGTCAGCGGTTGCCGTACTGTCGCTCGTAATAGGCGCGGAACTCCCCCGACTTCAGCGGGCGCCACCACCCTTCGTGCTCGCGGTACCACGCCACCGTCGCCTCCAGCGCGGCCGCGAACGGGTGGAGCGGCGCCCAGCCGAGCTGCGAGAGCTTGGTGCAGTCCACCGCGTAGCGGCGGTCGTGACCCGGCCGATCGGCGACGGCGCGGATGAGACGCTCCGGCCTGCCCGTCAGGCGCAGGATCTCGCGGGTGAGCGTGACGTTCTCGACCTCGTGGCCGCCGCCGATGTTGTAGACCTCGCCGTCGCGCCCCCGGCGCAGGACGAGGTCGAGGGCGGCGCAGTTGTCGAGGACGTAGAGCCAGTCGCGGACGTTGCGCCCGTCGCCGTAGAGCGGCAGCGCCTCCTCGTCGATGGCGTTCGTGATGAAGAGCGGGATCACCTTTTCCGGGTACTGGTAAGGCCCGAAGTTGTTCGACGAGCGCGTGATGACGATGGGCACGCGGTGCGTCTGCCAGTACGCGCGCGCGAGGAGATCGCCGCCGGCCTTCGACGCCGAGTACGGATTGGTGGGGCGCACGGGGTCGTCCTCGGCGGCGGCGCCGCGCGCGATGGAGCCGTACACCTCGTCGGTGCTGATGTGCAGCAGGCGCGGCACGCGCAGCTCCCGCACCGCTTCCAGGAGCGTGAAGACGCCGAAGACGTCGGTGCGGATGAACTCGTCGGGCTCGATGAGGGAGCGGTCGACGTGACTGGCGGCGGCGAAGTTGACCACGGCGTCCACGCCCTGCATCACGTCGCGCACGAGGGCGCCGTCGCAGATGTCGCCCTGCACGAAGCTGTAGCGCGGATCGCGCTCGACGTCGGCGAGGTTGGTGAGGTTGCCCGCGTACGTCAGCTTGTCGAGGTTGACGACGGTGTCGTCGGGATGGGTGGACAGCACCCACCGGATGAAGTTGGAGCCGATGAAGCCGGCGCCGCCCGTGACGAGCAGCTTCACGCTATCCGCGCGGCACGTCCCACACCTCGGCGCCCGCGTAGTCCCACGGCAGCCGTCCTTCGTCGCAGGCGGCGGGATCGGGCGAAAAGTGCAGGTCGGTGAAGTAGATGATGCGCCCGGTGGCGGTGCCCACGTTGCGCACGCCGTGGGCAACCCCGGGCGGGATGCGCAGCAGCCGCGAGGCGCCCGCGCCCAGCACGAGCCGCATGCGCGCGCTCTTCGTGGGCGACGTCTCCCGCACGTCGAGGAGCAGGACGAGCATCCGGTCCGAGGGCGGCACGTACCAGACGTCGGTCTGGCGCGCGTGCAGGTGGAAGGCCTTGATGACGCCCGGCTCCATCTCGCTGTAGTTCATCTGGCGCACGGTGAAGCCGGCGAGCGACTCCGGCGCGCCGGCGACGAGGCGGACCAGCTCCGTGAGGGAGCCGCCGTCGTCCGAGAAGCGCTTGAGCTCCACGAGACGGACGCCGTCGATGGCGGCAGTGGGAGCGTAGGACTGGAGCTGGAAGGCGCGCTTGGCCTGCGGAATGAGATCCATCAATCAGGCTCGCGAGAGCATAGCATGCGGCTACCCGTCCGATTCCACGAGCTGACGCAGGTAGCGGCCGTACGAGTTGTCCTTCATGGGGGCGGCCATCCGCAGCACGTCGGCGGCGTTGATGTAGCCCATGCGGAAGGCGATCTCCTCCAGGCACGCCACCATGAGCCCCTGGCGATCCTCGATGGTCTGGATGAACGTCGAGGCCTGCAGCAGCGCCTCGTGGGTGCCGGTGTCGAGCCACGCGATGCCGCGCCCCAGCTTCTCCACGTGCAGCGCATCCTGCCGGAGGTAGGCGAGATTGACGTCGGTGATCTCCAGCTCGCCCCGCGCGGAGGGCTTGAGCCGGCTCGCCATGTCCACCACGCGCCGGTCGTAGAAGTAGAGTCCCGTCACCGCGTACGACGAGCGCGGCTTGACCGGCTTTTCCTCGAGCCCGATGGCGCGCCCGTCGCCGTCGAATTCCACCACCCCGTAGCGCTCCGGATCGCGCACCCAGTACGCGAACACGGTGGCCCCGCTCGCGCGCGCCGCCGCGCGCTGCACCCGCTCGGAAAAGCCGTGCCCGTAGAAGACGTTGTCGCCGAGGGCGAGGGCCACGCCGTCGTCGCCAATGAACCCCGCCCCGATGATGAAGGCCTGCGCGAGGCCGTCCGGGCTCGGCTGCACGGCGTACTCGATGCGCAGGCCGAGATGGCCACCGTCGCCGAGCAGGCGGCGGAACGCCTCCTGGTCCTGGGGGGTGGTGATGAGGAGCACGTGGCGGATGCCCGCCAGCATCAGCGTGGACAGCGGGTAGTAGATCATCGGCTTGTTGTAGATGGGCACGAGCTGCTTGCTGACCGCGTGCGTCAGTGGGTACAGTCGCGTGCCGGAGCCGCCCGCGAGCAGAATGCCTTTCGCCGTCGGTGTCATGAATTTCGGCGAGTATAGCAGCCGCCTGCGGGGGCATCCGGATGCCACCGTCGGTTTGATTCTCGACCGGAAATAGGGGTAATATCAGATCGATGAAAACGCTGAGAGAAATGCTTGCGGAAGCCCGCCAGGTCGTTCCCGAAGAGGGACCGGAGGACCTGCAGCGCCGGCTGAAGTCCGATACCCCGCCGGTCGTCATCGACGTACGCGACCCCGACGAGTACCGGGACGGGCACATCGAGGCGGCCACCAACATCAGCCGCGGCTTTCTCGAGTTCCGCGTCGCGACCGCAGTGACGGATCCGAAGACGCCCGTCGTCCTCTACTGCCAGACGGGGCTGCGCTCCGTGCTCGCGGCCAAGGCGCTCAAGGAACTCGGGTACGAGACCGTCATCAACCTCCAGGGCGGCTACCAGAAGTGGGCGCAGTCGGGCCTGCCGGTCGTCAAGGACGTCGCGATGACGTCCGATCAGATCCAGCGCTACAGCCGCCACTTCCTGCTCCCGCAGGTGGGCGACAAGGGCCAGCGCAAGCTCCTGCGCGGCAAGGTGCTGCTCATCGGCGCCGGCGGGCTTGGATCGCCCACCGCGCTGTACCTCGCGGCGGCGGGCGTGGGCACCATCGGCCTCATGGACGGCGACACGGTGGACATCACAAATCTACAGAGACAGATCCTGCACACCACGGCCGACGTGGGCAAGCCCAAGGTGGAATCGGGCACGCGCGCGATGAAGGCGCTCAACCCCGATGTCAACGTCATCGCGCTGCCCACGCGCATCACCGTGGACAACGTGATGGACATCATCAAGGACTACGACCTCGTCGTGGACGGCTCCGACAACTTCGAGACGCGCTACCTGATGAACGACGCGTGCTACCTCGCGGGCAAGACCAACGTGCACGGCTCCATCTTCCAGTTCGAGGGCATGGCGACCGTCTTCGCTCCGAACGAGGGCCCGTGCTACCGGTGCCTCTATCCCACGCCGCCGCCGCCGGGGCTCGTCCCCAGCTGAAGCGAGGCGGGCGTCCTGGGCGTGCTCCCGGGAGTGGTTGGAACGATTCAGGCGACGGAAGCCGTCAAGATCATCCTCGGCATCGGCGAGCCGCTGATCGGGCGGCTGCTCACGTACGACGCCCTCGGCATGCGCTTCCGCGAGGTGCGGCTGCGGCGTGATCCGAAGTGCCCGCTGTGCGGGACCTCACCGACCATCAAGGACCTGTCGATTCATCACGAGACCGCCGCCGCCTGCGCGACGCCGGCCTGAGACTGCTGCTCTAGCCGGACATCGAGAACATGACGGCCGCGATAAGGAGCAACCACCAACGCGCGCTTTCCATGTGACGCCTCTTCGAGTGGGCTGATCCTTGGGGGGATCGCGCCTTGCTGAAATGCAAGGGCAGGACCATAGCCGATATCACATAGAAACAGGTACTTGGCATATGAGTCCGTCAGTCTCGTGACACAGGTGGGGAGGGTTACGACGCGATGACACGTTCCCTCGGCACGTCGCTCTCGCCGGCGCTCGTCGAGCGCTTCTCGCAGCGCGACCTCGCGCGGCGGCTCGGGACCGCGCTGCCGCTCGTCACGCTCGATGCTCAGGGGCACCCCCATCCCATGCTCGTGAGCTACCTCGAGGTGCGCACGTACGACCCGGGCACCCTCGGCCTCGTGATCCAGGCGCGTAGCGGCAGCGCGCGCAATCTGCGCGAGCGGCGGGTGGGCACGCTGCTCGTCATCGAGCCCGACGTCACCGTGTACGTGAAGACCCGCACCGTGGACGGGCCGCTCGACGTGCCGGGTGGCGAAGGGATGGGACTCGGCTACTTCCTACTCGGAGTGGAGGAGGTCGTCGAAGACTCGCCCGCCGGCTGGGAGGCGGGGATGAAGATCGCCAGTGGCGTGCGCTACGCGCCCCCGCCGAGCCTGGACGAGCCGTGGGCGCGCGTCACGCTGGCCGCCCTCGCCGCTCCGCGCGCTCGGGCCTAGCTGGATGGGGGGCCTCGAAGGGCCCCCCAAGCCCCCCGGCGCTCGGCAGCACCCCGGCAAAGCCGTGGCGCTCCTCGATATTCTGACAGGCTCCTAACGTCATGGCGACGGGAGCGTCCGACGATCAGCGTGCCTCCGGTCTCGGCTCCTTGTACAGCCCGATGGTGACTTCCACCTCTGTCTGCTGCCCCTCGCGCAGCAGCATCACGCGCACGCGCTTGCCCACCGGCGTGGACGAGACCACGCGCTGCAGGTCGCGCGGGGACTCGAGCTGCGTGCCGTCGACGGCGACGATCACGTCCTCCGCCCTCACGCCGCCCCTGTCCGCGGGCTCGCCCGGCATGACGCCCCGCACGAGCACGCCCCGCGCTTCGCTCAGCTTCAGGCGCCCGAGGTCCTCGTCGGTAATCTCGGCGATGGATATGCCGAGCCAGCCCCACTCGACCTTGCCCTTGCTGGCGAGCTGCGGCACGAGCAGCTTCACGAGGTTGGAGGGGATGGCGAAGCCGATGGAGCCGTTGCGCGCCGCCATGCTGTTGACGCCGATGACCTCGCCCGCCATGTTCACGAGGGGGCCGCCGGAGTTGCCCGGGTTGATGGCGGCGTCGGTCTGGATGAAGTCGAAGCCGGGCGCCGCCACCGTCAGGGGGGCGCCCTTGCGGCTCACGATGCCGAAGGACACCGATTGCTCGAGTCCGAAGGGGTGTCCGAGCGCGAGCACGAACTCGCCCACGCGCAGCCGGTTCGAATCCCCGAGCGGCAGCACGGGCAGCTTCGAGACGCCCTCGATCTTCACGAGGGCGAGGTCCACGCGGGCGTCCTGTCCCAGCACCCGGCCGTTGAAGCGGCGGCCGTCGGACAACCGCACCTGGATCCATTCGGCGCCCTCGATGACGTGGGCGTTGGTGACGATGAAGCCGCTGGGATCGATGACGAACCCGGAGCCGGTGCTGCGGCGCCCCTCGCCCGGCCTGTCGTCGTCCTCTTTCGCCGGCGCCACGCCCCGGCGCACGCGCACGTGGACGAGGGCGGGACGGAGCTGGTCGGAGAGATCGGCGAGGAGCTGGTTGAAGCGCACCAGCTCGGGGGCCGCGCTGGCGGTCGGCGCCTCACGCCACAGCGCGGGCTGCTCGGCGCTGGTAGGCCCGATACAGCCCACGAAACCGAGGGCTATCACGAGCAGGATGGCAAAGGCGCGCGGTTGCGATCGCGACATGCAGACCTCCTTCATCGATCACCGACCAGACCGATCCCACTCGATCGGCGCAGCAAGTATAGCGCGGGTGGGGCGCTGCGAATCAGCGGCTTACTTCGCGGAGGAGGTGCGGCAGCTCGGGGATGAGCAGCTTGTCGAGGGCGAGACGGCAGGCGTTGGGCGAGCCCGGCAGCGAGACGACGATGCGACGCGCGCAGATGCCCATCTGGGCGCGCGAAAGCATCGCGGCGGCGCCTACTTCGGCGTAGGACAGCATTCGGAAGAGCTCGCCGAAGCCCGGCAGCCGCTTGTCCAGCAGGGCCTCGATCGCCTCGAAGGTGGAGTCCCGCGAGGTGATGCCGGTGCCGCCGGTGAGGATCACCGCCTGCACCGCGGGGTTACCGCAGGCGTCACGGACGACGCGCGCGACCTCCGCGGGCTCGTCCCGCACGATGGCGGACGCCGCCACGCGATGGCCCGCGCCCGTGAGCAGCTCGCGGATAATGGCGCCGCTGGTGTCGGTCGCTTCGGTTTTCGTGTCGGACACCGTGAGCACGAAGCAGCTGACCGAGGTCGGCGCGCTCGCCTTGTGCTCGCGCGGCGTGGCGGCGGGATCGCTCACGCGGGGCCGCCGTACGCGCGGTCGAGGACCTCCACGATGTGCAGCACCTGGACGGGCACGCCCTTGTCCCGCAGGCCCGCCTGGATCTGTAATATACAGCCGGGATTGGCGGTCACCACGGCCTGCGCATGTGTGCTCTCGACGTGCCGGACCTTGCGGGCAAGCAGGCGCGTGGCCATCTCGGGCTGCGTGAGGTTGTAGATGCCCGCGGAGCCGCAGCACCAGTCCGATTCCGGCAGCTCGATTACCAACAGGCCAGGCACCTGGGCCAGGAGCTCGCGCGGCTGCTTCTTGATCTTCTGCCCGTGCACGACGTGACAGGGATCGTGGTACGTCACCGTGAGCGGCACCGGGAGCAGCGGGCCGCGCAGCGGCGCGCGCGCCAGGAACTCCGAGATGTCCTGCACGAGGGCGGCGAAGCGCCGGGCGCGCTCCGCCCAGGCGGGGTCGCCGGCGAGGAGCAGGCCGTAATTCTTCATGTGCGCCCCGCATCCCGAGGTGTTGACGATGATCGCGTCCACAGCCTGCCGCTCGAAGACCTCGATGGTGGCGCGCGCCATGTCCAGCGCGCGCGCGTGATCGCCGCCGTGGGCGTTGAGAGCGCCGCAGCACTCCTGCGCGCGCGGCGCCAGCACCTCGTAGCCGTTGCGCGCGAGGATGCGCGCGGTGGCGCGGTTGTGGGCGCCGAACACGACGGACTGCACG
>CAYQQT010000103.1:3350-9624 GCA_964419375.1 uncultured bacterium | reverse complement strand
CGTTCCGGCGTTGTCAGCCGTTCAGACGCTGTCGGCCGCTTCATCGGGACCAGCCGGTGCGGGGGCCGCGGCGCCAGGCGTCGGACGCGCCGTCGTTGGATGGTTGGGGGAGGGCGGCGCGGCGGCCGCGCTCGTACTCGGCGAGGACGGCGGCGATGATGGCGACGGACTCGAAGCGTCCGTCGTTGGCGTGGATCTCGGGCAGCACGCGCTCGAGAAAGCCGGTGGACAGGCGTCCCGCGCCGAAGTCAGGATGGGCCACGATGCGCTCCAGCACCGGGATGGTGGTACGCACGCCCACCACCTTGTACTCCGCGAGCGCGCGCCGCATGCGCGCCAGGGCCGCGGTGCGGTCGGCGCCCCACACGATGAGCTTGGCGAGCATCGTGTCGTAGAAGCGCGGCACCGTGTAGCCCTCGTAGACGCCGGAGTCGTCGCGCACCCACGGCCCCGTGGCCGCCCGCAGCCCGGTGATCGTCCCCGGCGACGGCATCCACCCGGCGAACGGATCCTCGGCGTTGATGCGGCATTCGATGGCGGCGCCCCGCCACGTGACGTCCGCCTGGCCGTAGCCGAGCGGCTCGCCCGCCGCGATGCGCAATTGCTCGCGCACGAGGTCGATGCCCGTCACCATCTCCGTGACCGGGTGCTCCACCTGCAGCCGCGTGTTCACCTCGAGAAAATAGAAGTTGCGGTCGGCGTCCACGAGGAACTCCACCGTGCCCGCGTTCACGTAGCCGGCCGCCTTCGCGACGCGGCAGGCCGCCTCGCCCATGCGCTCGCGCATGGCCCTATCCACGAAGGGCGACGGGCACTCCTCGATCAGCTTCTGGTGGCGGCGCTGGATGGAGCACTCGCGCTCGCCGAGGTGGACGACGCTGCCGTGCGCGTCGGCGAGCACCTGGATCTCGATGTGGCGCGGCTCCACCACCGCGCGCTCCAGATAGACGGCGGCGTCGCCGAAGGCGGCGCCCGCCTCCGCGCGCGCCGAGCGCAGCGCCTCCGCCATCTCCGACTCCTGCCGCACCAGGCGCATGCCCTTGCCGCCGCCGCCCATGGCTGCCTTGAGCATCACGGGATAGCCGATCTCGCGCGCGGCCCGCACCGCCGCCTCGTCGCCGGCGAGGGCGTCGATCGTGCCCGGCACCATCGGCACGCCCATCTGGCGCGCGAGGGTGCGGGCCGCCGTCTTACTGCCGAGGGCGCGCATGGCGGCGGCGGGAGGCCCCACGAAGGTCAGCCCCGCCTGCGCGCAGGCCTCGGCGAAGCGGGGGTTCTCGGAGAGAAAGCCGTAGCCGGGGTGGATGGCGTCGGCGCCCGACGTGCGCGCCACCTCGATGATGCGGTCGATGACCAGATAGCTGTCGACCGCCGGCGCGGGACCGATGGCGTACGCCTCGTCGGCCATCTGCACGTGCAGCGCCTCGCGGTCCGCCTCCGAGAAGACGGCCACGGTGGCGATGCCCTGCTCTCGACAGGCGCGGATGACGCGCACGGCGATCTCGCTACGGTTGGCGACGAGGAGCTTGGCGATCGTCACTCCTTCACCGCCTCGATGGCCGCCTCGATGAAGCGAGTATCGACGATGTCCTTTAGTGGAATGACGGACTTGATAAAGCCGTGCTTCTGCCACCACGTCATCTGCTTGCCCACGTCCTCCACGAGCAGGCGCCCGTTGCGATCCTGGTAGGGGAACCCGAGGCGGATGACCGGCAGGGCGCCGCCCGTGTACTTGGCGGTGATGGCCACCACCTCGTCGTAGTTCGTCCCCGGCTTGATGCGGCCGTCGTCCTTGTGCAGCACGGCGTCATGGTAGTAGCGCGCGGCCTTGACGTAGCCCTTCATGAAATTCGTCGCACGCTGCCGGTCGCCCGCGAACTTGTTCGAGTAGAAGACGGCTGCGATCTGCCACGGGAAGAGATCTCCGCCCCACGCCAGGATCTTGCCGAAGCCCTGCGCCTCCGCGGTGCCGGGGAACGGCTGCGGGAGCATGATGGCCTCCACCTGCTTGCCCTTCAGCGCCTCCAGCGCCGCCCCCATCGCCTGCAGGGGCACGATCTTGACGTCGGCGAGCGTCATGCCCTCCTTCTCCAGCACGTTGCCGAGGTGGTAGTGGAACGTCGACCCGAGCTGCGTGACGCCGATGCGCTTGCCCTTGAGGTCGGCGACGCTCTTGAGACCGCCCTCATAGAGATCCTTCTGCACGACGATGGCCGTGAGCGGGTAGCCCGGCCACTCGCGTCCCTTGTCGGCCACGATCCACAGCTTCTCGCCCCCGAGCACGATGTTGAAGAGGGCGGCGGTGAGCCCCGTGGCACCCACGTCCACCTGGCCGGTGGCGAGGGCGGTGGCGATGGGCGCCGCCGCCTGGAAGAAGACGAGCTGGGGGTCGACGCCGAACTCCTTGAAGAAGCCCTTCTCGACGCCGATGAAGATGGGCGCCGACGAGGTCAGCTTGAGCACGCCGATTTTGGGCTTGTCATGGGGCTTGTCCTGCGCGGCGGCGCCGCCCGCCCCGACGGCGACGGCGACGACGACGGTGAGCAGCGCGCGAACGACGTGTGAGATCACCCGGTCCTCCATGGAATGGTGGCGCGTTCGAGACGGCCGAGGCCCCAGTGCGACAGGACCCCGAGCAGGGAGAGGACGACGATGCCGACCATCAGCTTGGTGGTCTGCATGAGGTTGCCCGCGTTGAGCACGAGAAAGCCGATGCCGGACTCCACCGCGATCATCTCGGCGGCGACGAGGAGTAGGAGCGCGGTACCCGCGCCAAGACGCAGCCCGGCGAAGATCATCGGCAACGCCGAGGGCAGGATGACCTTTCGGATCACGGACCAGCGGCGGGCGCCGAAGGCGACGGCGGCGCGCACGAGCAGCGGGTCCGCCTGGCGCACGCCCGCAAAGGTGTTGATCGCCATCGGGAAGAACACGCCGAGGGCGATCACCGCGATCTTGGAGGGCTCGCCGAGGCCCAGCCACAGGATGAGGAGGGGCAGGAGCGCGATCTTGGGGATGGGAAAGGTGGCGGCGATGATGGGCGTGCCCACCGCCTCCACGGCCGCGAAGAAGCCCACGCTCACCCCTACCATCACGCCGAGGGCGCCACCCAGGAAGAACCCGAGCAGCAGGCGCTGCAGGCTGGCGCCGACGTGGACGAAGAGCTCTCCGGAGCGGACCATGTCCGCGCCTTCCTGCAGCACGCCGACGGGCGAGGGCAGGAAGAGCACCGGCACCCAGCCCAGACGGGCGAAGCCCTCCCACACCGCCACCATCGCCACCAGCGACGCCGCACGCAGCCACCGGTGGTCAGGGCGCGCGAGGAAGGCGGCCCGGTTCTCGACGGCGATGCGGCTACTCACGCAGCGCCTCCTGCGCCTGGCCCTTGATGAGCGACCAGATGCGCTCGACCGCCTGCACGAAGGCGGGCTCGCCCATCATCGATTCCACGCGCGGGCGCTTGAGCTCGACCGCGATGTCGGCGAGCACGCGCCCCGGCCGGCGCGAGAGGACGATGACCCGGTCCGCCATGTACACGGCCTCCGAGATGTTGTGGGTGACGTAGACGATCGTCTGCCGCGTGCGCTCCCAGATGGCGAGCAGCTCTTCCTGCATGAGCTGGCGTGTCTGCGCGTCGAGCGCGGAGAACGGCTCGTCCATCAGCAGCACGGCGGGGTCGACCGCGAGCGCGCGCGCGATGCCCACGCGCTGCCGCATGCCGCCGGAGAGCTGGTGCGGGTAGCGGGCCTCGAAGCCGGCAAGCCCGGTGAGCTCGATGTACTGGCGCGCGCAGCGGGCGCGTGCGGCGGCGGGCAGACCCGCCTCCTCGAGGCCGAACTCGACGTTGCCCTGCACGGTGCGCCAGGGAAAGAGCGCGAACTCCTGAAAGACCATCGCGGTGGGGGTACGCCCCGGCGGCAGCGCGCCCTCGAGGTAGATCGCGCCCGCCGTCGGCGTCAGGAGGCCCGCCATCATGTTGAGGAGCGTGGACTTGCCGCAGCCGGAGGGGCCGAGGACCGCCACGAACTCCTCGGACTCCACCGCCACGTCGATGTCCGCCAGCGCCTGCAGATCACCGTAGTGTTTCGACACGCGCTCGATCACGACCCTCACGCGGGCTCCGCCGCGCGCAGGCGGAAGCGCTGCACCTTGCCGGTCGCCGTCTTGGGCAGGTCGTCGACGAAGTCCACGCGGGCGGGGGCCTTGTACCCGGCCACGCGCTTGCGCACGAACTCGATGAGGGTGGCGGCCAGGTCCTCCGAAGCCGTCCATCCCGCCTTCAACACCACGAAGGCGTGGGCCTTCGTGAGACCGTCGCCGTCCCGGGCGGCGACCACGCCGGCCTCGAGCACGGCGGGGTGCGCGACCAGCTGCGCTTCGATCTCCGCCGGCGACACCCACATGCCGCCCACCTTGAGCATGTCGTCGGAGCGGCCGGCGAAGGCGAAGAAGCCCTCGGGGTCCTCGCAGAACATGTCGCCCGTGCGCAGCCACGCGCCCTGCATGGTGGCGCGGGTGCGCTCGACCCGGTTCCAGTAAGAGGGCGACGTGGTGGGCCCCTTCACCAGCAGGTGGCCCGCGGTGCCCGGCGACACCGGCGCCCCCGCGTCGTCGACCAGCCGCACCTCGAAGCCGGGGACGACGCGGCCGCAGAGGCCGCGGCGCGCCGCTCCGGGGCGATTGGCGATAAAGTCGTGCAGGGCCTCCGTGGAGCCCACCACCTCCACCAGCTCGAGGCCGAAGCGCTCCGCCCACGCGTCGAAGATTGCCGGCGGCAACGACTCGCCGGACGACACGCAGAAGCGCAGCGAGGAGAGGTCGAAGCGCTCGGCGGCGTCCTCCACCTGCAGCATGCGCGCGTAGAGCGTGGGCACCGTGAAGAAGATCGTCGGCCGCTCCGCCGTGATCACCTCGAAGGCCCGCTGCGCGTCCACGCGCTCGGGCACGAGGACGGCAGTCGCGCCCACGCGCGCCGGGAAGTACAGCGAGTTGCCGAGGCCGAAGGCGAAGAACATCTTGGAGGCGGAGAAGAGGCGGTCCTCACGCGCGATGCCGAAGATCCCCGAGCCCACCAGCTCGGCGGCCGCCATGAAGTCGCGGTGCGAGTGCACGGCCGCCTTCGGCTTGCCCGTGGAGCCCGAGGTGTAGCCCCAGTACATGACGTCGTCCGCGAAGGTGCGCGCCGGCTCGAGCGCGGGCGTGGCCGCCTCCAGGAGGGCCTCCAGCTCCAGCGTGCCCGCGAGCGCGCGGCCCGCCACCACGATCTCGCGCAGCCACGGGCAGCGGTGACGCACCGCGAGCAGGCGCGCCGCCACCGATACCTCCACCACCGCCACCTTCGCGCGGCTGTCGTTCAGGAGGAACTCGTACTCCTGCGGCGTCATGAGCGTGTTCACGGGGACGGCGACCGCGCCCAGCTTGACGGTGCCCCAGAAGGCGGCCGCAAAGGCGGGCGTGTCGTCGAGCACGAGCAGGACGCGGTCCTCGATCTCCACACCGAGGGCGGCCAGCGCGTGGCCACAGCGGTTCGCGGCCGCGGTCACCTCGCCATACGTCACCGAGCGGCCGGCACAGCGAAAGGCGGTGCGCGCCGCGCTCCCGTCGAGGAGGTGGCGATCGACGAAGAAGGCGGCGGCGTTGAAGTGCTCGGGAAGCTCCTCGTGCTCCACCGCCGGAATGGTACAGGAAAACGCCTGCACAGCGGGCGCGGTACGCTGGAGCCGTGTGGACCCTGGGCCACTCCACGCGCACCCTCGACGAGCTCGTCGCGCTCGCGCGCGGCCACGGGATCACGCTCATCGCCGACGTGCGCAAGATCCCGCGCTCGCGCGCCACCTGCCCACCGCGCTGCATGCGCTCAAGAGGCTACACGGCTAGTCGCCTCCACCGGTTCGCGCGGTTGGCGGCGGCGGGTCGGGCTTCGGGAGTCCGGCGACCACGTGGATGGTGGCCGATTCGGACCCGTGGCGGCTGGGCTCCATCAACACGCCTTGTCCTATCCTGATGACTGGGAAACGGGTCCCGGACCCCCGAAGCCCGACCCACCGCCGCCAACCGCGCGGCGCCCGTCCGACCCGACAACAAAAGAGCGACGACCGCTACCGCTCGGCCTACTCGAGCTGCATGCGCTCCAGGGGCTACACGGGCTAATCTCCAACCGCCGCGGCCGCGTGGTGGGCGGGGGTGGACCGGGCTTCGGGGTCCGGGACCCGTTCCCCTCTCAGTAGTAGCGCACGCCGGCGTGTCGATGGAGCCCAGCCGCCCCCGGTCCGAA
>CAYQQT010000103.1:0-3250 GCA_964419375.1 uncultured bacterium | reverse complement strand
CCGAAGCCCGGCCCCCCCGCCCACCACGCGCGGCCGACGCGACCAGCTAGCGGAACCGCGGCATCACTTTCTCAGCACACAGCTCGAGCGTCTTCAGGCAGCGGTCGCGGCCTCGCCTATCTGCCCATGCCGGGGCTCGCGCCGCGGTAGGAAGGAGATTTCCCACAGGTATTGGGCCGCTCGCTGGCACCGGACGTGCTTCGTGTAACCGCGACTTACTGTGATTATCTTTGATTTGCGGCAGTCCGTTCGCCTCGCCCTCTGCGCGCTCTCGCTGATCATCCCGTTCCTGCTCGCCCCCGCCGCGGCGGCGCAGGTCAGCCTCTCGATGGTGAGCGCGCGGGCCGGCATCGAGGGTGGGCTGCTGCTTGCCCAAACGGTGTACGCGGATGCCACCCATATCTACATTTCGACTTCCGGTGTTCCCACCGGCGGGCGTCTCTACGTCCTGAAACGTGACCGGGCGGCCGACTTTCCGGTGGTGGAGCAGCGGGACTTCGAGGTGGCGCTCGGCGCCGTGCGCGGCGACGCGACCCATCTCTACGTGGCCGGGCGCGACGGTGTGCTCTACGTCTACCGCAAGACGAGCCCGCTCACCCTGGTGAGGTCCATCCCCGTCGCCGACCTGCAACTCATCGGTCTCGACGTGGTCGACAACCGGATCTACGTGGCGGTGGGCCAGGCGCACGTCGCCGCCGACGCCGGCCACGTGTACGTATCCTCCCTCGCCGCCTCCGACGCGGTCGTCGAGATCGTCAAGGGCACGTGGGCCGCCGGCGTCTCGTTCAACGGCTTCGAGCCCAACGTCACCGTCGTCTTCGACAGGCTGACGGGCGCCCGCGTGGGCACCATCCCGAACCCGGCCGACGCCAGGGGCGATCGCGGGATCTCGGCCCTCTACGCCGACCGCGAGATCCTCGGACAGATGCGCCCCGGCTGCTGCGGGCTCGGCGTGTCGCTCTTCGATCCGGAGACCCTCGGCTTCGACCAACGCCTGGCGAGCCGCAACAGCAACGCTCTCGCGCGTCGCGGGCGGTGGCTGATCGTCGGCACCGAGCTCGGCACCGTGGAGGTGTGGGACATCGGCCGCCGTCCCGCCCCCGTGGTCGCCCGCGTGGACCTGCGCGCGGTGACGGGCCATACGGGCGTGGAGGACGTCGAGGTGCGCGCGCTGTGGTTCGACGAGGTAGACGGCCTCCTCTTCGCGGGCAGCTCGTGGGGCAACGACCAGTCACGATCGTCCACGCTGCCGGCCTTCTTCGTGCTCCAGCTTTCCACCGGCGAGCCCACCCTCAGCCTCGCCGACGTGCGCGCGACGGAGGGCAACACGGGCACGACGAACGCGACCTTCACGGCCACGCTCTCCGCACCGAGCGCCGCGACCGTCACGGTCGACGTCGAGACCTCGACCGGCACCGCCAAGGCCGCCGACTTCGTCGCCACTACCCGGCGTCTCACCTTCCCGGCCGGCACCGTGCGCCGGACGTTCACAGTGGCGGTGAAAGGCGATACCGTCGTCGAGGCGGACGAGACGTTCTTCGCGACGCTCACCAATCCGATCAACGCCACGCTCAAGCGCGCCCGCGCCAAGGCGACGATCGTGAACGACGACGCGGCGGCGACGGCCGCCGCCGGCGTCAGCATCGCGGCGACCACCGCCACCGCAACGGAAGGCCGGAGCAACGGGGCCTTCACCGTCACCCGGGCCGGCAGCACGAGCGCGTCCCTCAGCGTGCGTTACACCGTGGCAGGGACGGCCACCCCCGGCGCCGATTACCGATCGCTCTCCGGCACGGTCACCATCCCTGCCGGCGCAGCGTCGGCGAAGATCGTCGTGGTCCCGACCACGGACGCCATCGCCGACAGCGGCGAGACCGTGGTCGTGACGCTGGCAGCCGGAACCAGCTACAGCGTAGGCAGCCCTGCCACCGCCACCGTCAGAATCGCCGACACCCCCTAGCCGGATTATTCATGAGTGGCGAGCGCGCGGGGCGACGGGTGGCGTCACCCTCTCTGCCAATATGAGTAAGACAGCGACCCCCTGGAAGTTTAGTGTCGAGGGCGAGCAAGGATCGGAGGTCGATGAGCGCACCGGAGAGGAACCAGAGCGAGCAAGAGATCGAGGTCGCGGCAAAGCCCGCGCGGCGGCGGTTCACCCTCGAGTACAAGCGACGGATCGTCCGGGAGGCGGACGGCTGTAAGACACCGGGCGCGGTGGGCGCGTTGCTGCGCCGGGAAGGGCTGTACTCGTCCCATCTGGCAAGCGACCGTCCGCGCCCGGCTGCATGAGCCGCGGTTCGTGGATCTCGCCCCGGCGGAGGTCTACGCCACGCTGCTCGACGAAGGCGAGTACCTGTGCTCCGAGCGGACGATGTATCGGATCTTGGCCGCCCACCACGAGGTGCGCGAGCGCCGGGATCAACTGCGGCATCCCCGCTACACGGCCCCGGAGCTGCTGGCCCGGCAGCCCAACGAACTCTGGAGCTGGGACATCACGAAGCTCTTGGGCCCGGCGAAGTGGACCTACTTCTACCTGTACGTCATGCTCGATGTGTTCAGCCGGTACGTGGTCGGCTGGATGGTGGCCCATCGCGAGAGCGCCACGCTGGCCGAGCGGTTCATCCACGAGACGTGCGCCCGGCAAAGGGATCGACCGCGATCGGCTGACGATCCACAGCCGACCGCGGGCCCGCGATGACGTCGAAGCCGGTCGCGTTTTCTGCTGGCCGATCTCGGCGTGACCAAGACCCATGCCCGGCCGCACGTCTCGAACGACAACCCCTTCTCGGAGGCGCAGTTCAAGACGCTGAAGTACCGGCCGGACTCCCCGGAGCGCTTCGGCGCGATCCAGGATGCCCGGGCCCACTGCCAGGTCTTCTTCCCCTGGTACGACACCGAGCACCATCACACCGGCCTCGGCCTGCTCACGCCTCACGACGTGCACTACGGCCTGGCCGAGGCACGCGTCGCGGCGCGCGCCGAGACGCTCGCCGCCGCGCACGCGGCGCACGCCGAGCGCTTCCCCGGTGGCGTGCCTCAACCCCCGGCGCGCCCCACCGCCGTCTGGATCAACCCACCCAAGACCCGAGCAACCGAGGAGGGCTCCTACACTAAACTCGCAAACCCGCTGTCGCATTCTTGTTGACAGGCTCTGCAGCGCGCAGAGCTGGACGGCGAAACCGTGGCGGTCGGCGGCGCCGCGATGTAAAGTCTCTCGACCCAGGAGGAAAGCCATGTCGCAGACGTCGCT